>PXBM01000233.1 GCA_003566935.1 Syntrophomonadaceae bacterium
TATGCTCAGGGCTTTTTTGTGTGACAGAATAAATTTGTGAGGTGAGATTTTTGGATACCGACGAACGTTTTATGTGGATGGCTCTCGATCTTGCACGCCAGGGCAGGGGACGGACCAGTCCCAACCCCATGGTTGGTGCAGTAATTGTGCAGGAATCTGAAGTCGTAGGAACCGGCTATCATCAAGCCGCCGGCTCACCGCATGCTGAAATAATCGCACTTGAAAAAGCAGGTAAGAAGGCAAAAGGTGCCACTATTTATTTAAATCTTGAACCCTGCTGCCATCAAGGCAGAACAGGACCCTGCACGGAAGCAATCATTAATGCCGGAATCAGCAGGGTGGTAGCAGCTATGCAGGATCCAAACCCGCTTGTCTCCGGGAAAGGTTTCGCCAGGTTGAGAGAAGCCGAAATTAAAGTTAAAGAGGGAGTTTTGGAAGAGAAAGCCCGCCAGCTAAATGAAGGGTTTATAAAATACATAGCTACGAGTCGGCCCTTTGTTGCAATAAAAGTAGCAATGAGCCTTGATGGTAAGATTGGAACCATAACCGGTGATTCTCAATGGATAACCGGAGAAAAAGCCCGTCAGTTTGTGCACCGTCTGCGGGATCATACAGATGTAATCATGGTCGGTATCGGGACCGTTTTAAAAGATAATCCAAGATTAACTACAAGGATTGAAGATGGTGGTGGAAAAGACCCGGTAAGGGTTATAGTTGACAGCACTGCCCGCCTACCGATTGACGCAAAAGTTGTTGAGGGCACTTCCACTGCCCGGACTATCCTGGCAGTTACGGAGCAGGCGCCACTGGATAAACTTAAGTCCCTTGAAGAAAAAGGGGTTGAAATTATTAAGCTCCCTTCAATCCAGGGTTTTGTTGACCTGGTCGCGCTGATGAAAGAGCTGGCAAAAAGGGATCTGACAGCAGTCCTGGTTGAAGGAGGAGGCACCTTGAATTACAGCCTTCTTTCCCAGGGGCTGGTCGATAAGCTATATGTATTTATTGCGCCGCTCATTCTTGGTGGCAGGCAGAGTCCTACAGCTTTTGGTGGTTCCGGTATCGAGAGCCTCAGTAAAGCCTGGTTGGTAGAAGATATTGAGATGAAACAATTTGATCAGGATTTACTTTTAATAGGTTACCCTGTTCCCGGAAAAAGCAACTAAACCGGTTTAACCTGGTTCGGGAAACTGTCAGTTTTACTCAGCAAGTAACAGCAGCAGAAATAGCTGAGTTGTAACAAAACTTATTATGTAATGGAGGTTGGAAAGCTTGTTTACCGGGTTAATTGAAGAACTTGGAACAATCCGCCGGATCAGCAGCTCAGGTGAAGGAACCGACATTGTCATAGCGGCAAAAAAAGTACTTTCCGACCTGAAAATCGGTGACAGTATTGCCGTTAATGGCCCCTGCCTGACTGCAACGGCAGTTGAAAAAGATTATTTTACAGCCTGGGCCATGCCTGAAACCCTGGAAAAAACCAACCTTCGTCATTTAACAGTGGGCAGTCCGGTCAACCTTGAACGTGCCATGACATTAAATGGACGCCTGGGCGGACACCTGGTCAGCGGACATATAGATGCTGTGACTACCCTTGCCGGCAGAGAGCCGCAGGGTGGAGCAATCATCCTTACTTTTGATGCACCGGAAGAACTGATGCGCTATATTATCCCCAAGGGCTCAGTATCCCTGGACGGTGTTAGTCTGACCGTAATAGATGTTGATCAAAGCCGTTTTTCCGTGGGGCTGATACCCCATACCGCCGGTGAAACCACGCTTGGCCTCATTGAAAGCGGAGCTCCGGTTAACCTGGAAGTAGACCTGATCGGGAAGTACGTTGAAAAAATGCTCACCCCCCGCCAGGCCGGAGAACAGGGAAGTAAAAGCAAATCAAACCTGACCATGAGCATGCTTATGGAGAAGGGTTATTTATAGAAATAAAAGGAGCGAATTACCATGAAATTCAACACCATTGAAGAAGCGCTGGAAGATTTAAGAAATGGCCGCATGATCGTAGTAGTTGATGACGAAGACAGGGAAAACGAAGGCGACCTGGTGATGGCAGCATCACAAGCCACCCCGGAGGCGATAAATTTTATGATTCGCTACGCCCGCGGTCTTGTCTGCGCGCCTTTAACCTCACAGCGCGTGCGCGAACTGGATCTGCCCCAGATGGTTACTAATAACACCGATAGCCACTGTACCGCTTTTACCGTGTCGGTTGATGCCGGCTCCTGCAAGACAGGAATTTCTGCTTTTGAGCGGGCACAGACTGTGAAAACGCTAATTGATCCGGAAACAAAGCCGGCCGACTTAAAGCGTCCCGGGCATATTTTCCCTCTTGAAGCGATGGATGGTGGCGTGCTGCGCCGGGCCGGGCACACCGAAGCTGCTGTTGACCTGGCCACCCTGGCCGGATTGGAACCGGCAGGTGTCATCTGCGAGGTTATCAACGAAGACGGCAGCATGGCCCGTCTGCCAGAATTGACAGAATTCTGTGCGGAGCACGACCTGAAGCTGATCAGTATTGCTGATTTAATTAATTACAGGATGCAGAAAGAAAAACTGGTCTGGCGTGCGGCTACATCGGTATTGCCTACCGTTCACGGCAACTTTAACTTGATAGCTTATGAAAACAATATTGACAACCTGATTCATCTGGCCCTGGTTTACGGAGAAGTAGATCCGCACGAACCTACCCTGGTCAGGGTGCACTCAGAATGCCTGACCGGTGATGTTTTTGCTTCACTGCGCTGTGACTGCGGCAATCAGCTGCACCAGGCCATGAAACAAGTTGCAGAAAATGGTTCCGGGGTGATTGTTTACATGCGCCAGGAAGGCAGAGGAATTGGCCTGCTCAATAAAATTCGCGCTTATCACCTGCAGGATGACGGAAAAGATACTGTTGAAGCCAACGAAGCCCTCGGTTTTGCCGCCGATTTGCGCGATTATGGTGTGGGAGCGCAGATCATGGTTGATCTGGGTCTGAAAAAAATCAAGCTTTTAACCAATAACCCGCGCAAAGTTAAAGGACTTGAAGGATACGGGATTGACATTGTCGA
>PXBM01000226.1 GCA_003566935.1 Syntrophomonadaceae bacterium
AACCAGGTAACTTCACCGGGCAGCCCATTTATCATGGGTGGAGTGTTCACAGTGATGGATATGCAGACCACGATTTTCTCCTATGGTGCGCCTGAATTTGACCTGATGATGGCAGCCCTGGGCGATATTTCGAACTATCTCGACCTGCCCATGTTTGGAACCTGCGGCTGCACCGATGCCAAGGTTGTTGACGAGCAGGCCCTGATTGAAGGAGCAATGTCAATTCTGCTCACCGCCCAGTCCGGAGCAAACCTGAACCACGATGTTGGCTATATCGAGCATGGCAATACTGCTTCCCTTGAGTACCTGACTATTTGCAATGACCTGATTGGCATGGCCCGTAAGATTGTAAATGGGATCGATGTTAATGAAGATACCCTGGCTCTTGATATAATTGACAAGGTTGGTCCCGGTGGTCATTTCCTTGCTGAAGAGCATACCATGAAGCACTTCAGGACTGAAACATGGTATCCGGAACTCTTCACCAGGCAAATCTATGAAAACTGGGAAGCTGAAGGAAGTAAAACTCTATTCGACAAAGCCAATGATAAAGTTATTGATATTCTTGAAAATTATGAACCTGAGCCTCTGCCAAAAGATGTTCAGCAAAAGATCCAGGATATCATTGACAATGCAGAATCGAAATTGAATAAGTAGTATCAAATACAGCAAAAAACTTTCATTAATTGGTGGGGATTATTCATGGCAAACCTGGCACTGGGCATAGATACCGGAGGGACCTTTACCGACGGTGTAATCTTTGACCTTGATCAGAAAACAGTCAAAGCGAAGACCAAGGTAGAAACTACCAGGCATAATTTGACGTTGGCCATAAATCGTTGTCTCGATAACCTGCTTGATAACCTGAAGGAAAATAATGGAAAACAGGTTAATATCGGACAGATCAAGATGGTTTCTTTATCAACCACTCTTGCCACCAATGCCATTGTGGAAGGACAGGGAGCTGAGGTAGGCCTGATCCAGATCGGGTTTGAGTCCCGGCAGGGCCTACCCACTCCTTACTTTGCTTCAGTTGCTGGAGGCTGTAATATTAAAGGACGGTTTAAGGAAGAGCTCGATCTGGATGCCGCGGAGAAAGCAATCCTGGAAATGAAAGACCAGGTTGATGCTTTTGCCGTTTCAGGTTACTTAAGCGTGCGTAATCCAGTTCAGGAGATGCAGGTTTCCGAATTAATTCAAAAGCTAACCGGTTATCCAGTAGTTTCCGCTCATCAGTTAAGTACTGACCTTGGTATGCATGAAAGAACTGTGACCGCTGTCCTAAATGCCCGATTAATGCCCCTGATTACTGATTTAATGGATTCAGTTAAGGAAGGGATGGGGCGACTTGGTATCGAGGCTCCATTAATGGTTGTTCGCGGTGACGGCAGCCTGATCAGTGAGACGATGGCCAGGGAGAAGCCGATTGAAACTATTTTATCCGGCCCCGCTGCCAGTATTATAGGAGCACTCACATTGACCGGTATTCAAAAAGGAATTGTCATTGATATGGGCGGTACAACCACCGATGTCGCTGTTTTAAACGAAGGCAGACCCTCACTTAACCAGGAGGGCGCCGAGGTTGGCGGATGGCTGACCAGGGTTAAAGCAGCGCATATTACGACGATAGGTCTTGGTGGAGACAGCCTGGTCCAGGTTTCAAGGAATTCGGAACTGTCAGTAGGGCCCCAACGGGTCTTTCCGCTGTCCTGGATTGCTGCTCAACATCCTTACCTGGTAGAAGAACTTGAGGAGATAAGAGCGGTCGATTACTCTTCGATGGATGCTCAACCAACTACGATTTTAAACTATATCAGGGATCCTTTAAATATTAAGTTAAGTGAAACAGAACAGCAGATACTTGATGTGATCAGGGATGGACCCCATACCCTGCACCATATCAGTAAAAAGTTAAAAAAAGAAATCGATCTTTTGCCCTGGCAGAGACTGGTTAATGTGGCATCAGTCCACAGGGCATCAATGACACCGACAGATATTTTACACGTAAACAATAAATTAAACCTCTGGGACCGCCGGGCAGCTGAATTGGGAACTGTCATGTTGGCCAGTCGCTATAGAACATCTATGGATGATTTTGTAGAAGCAGTTTTGGATGAAATATTATACATGCTGGCTGGTTTAACTCTGGATCGCCTTCTGGCAGAAGAAGGCGCTAATTTTTCCCTGGCTGACGAAGAAAGTGGGTCTTATATTTTAAAACGTATATTAGGTGGCAAAGATCAGGATAAGCAGCATGTTAACTTTGCAACACATCTGAAACATCCTATGATTGCTGTAGGAGCACCTGTTGATGCATATTTCCCGACCCTGGCTGAGAAACTAGATGTTGAACTGCACCTTCCCGAGTTTGCAGATGTTGCTAATGCGGTTGGCACAGTAAGCGGCAAAGCAGTTGAGAGGACCACAATTTTAGTAAAACCCGGTGAAGGTGGAGGTTTCCTGGTTCATACTCCGCAGGGTAGAGAATTTTTTATGATATTTGAAGAGGCAATAGATTATGCCTGCAAGGAAGGCCGTAAATATGTTTATGATCAGGCCGTGGAAATGGGCGCTGTTGAAATAGAAACTATGGTGGAAAGACATGATCGTTACAGCAAAATGTCTGCTTCAGCCGATCCGGAAAATATGGATCAGAAGCTTTTTATTGAAAGCACTATAGAAATATCAGCTGTTGGCAGACCCTGGAGCGGATAATTTTGTTAAGAAATAGGATTCAGAATCCCCTAAGTAAACGTTAAGCGGTTTATTAGATTGCATGCTTAATAGTAGAGCTAACAAGGTTCACCTGTAAGAGAAAGAGAGTTAAGTTAAATATAACTGCTCAACCTATATCGTTTGGTACTGCATAAACGAGCAGCGAGCATAGTTTTCTTCAGAATGCTGAACAATTACAATTAAAAAGGAGGTTGGATACCGGCTTAAACCGGTAAAGAAAACAATGATTATTATTGGCGAATTAATTAACTCAACCCGTAAGGCGATCAAGAAAGCGATTGATGAGCAGGACGTAAAGTACATTC
>PXBM01000252.1 GCA_003566935.1 Syntrophomonadaceae bacterium
ATGAAAAAACAAATGATCAAAGATTTAAAGATTGGCGATGAAGTGGAAACGCAAGCCCTGGTTTTGGAAGCAAATAAAACCGCTTTTTCCTCGCCCCACCGATCCGGGGAGTATTTTTTAAGGCTCACCCTGGGCGATGTAAGCGGCAGGGTCAAGGCTGTGATGTGGGACCCTCCCACCGGCAGTGAAGCGGTGCAGCAGGATGACCTTGTCTTTGTGCGCGGTTCGGTTAGTGAATATCACGGACCGCAGGTTGTGGTCGGTGACATCCGCAAGCTTGATCCGTCTAAAGTAAACCGGGCTTTTTTCCAGGCAGTGTCCAGGCGCGATCTTGCTGAAATGATGAGCGAGCTGAAAGATATAATCAACGAAGATGTTAAGGAAAAGCACCTGAAAAGTTTACTGGAAGCTTTCTTTTCGGATCCTGACTTTACCCGTCTTTATGCAAATTCTCCCGCCGCAAGAACTATACACCATAACTGTGTCGGCGGCCTGCTTGAACATACTTTGGAAGTAATTGCCCTCTGCCGTAACCTGGCCGCTCTTTACCCGGAGCAGATCCGGCTGGATCTTTTAATAACCGGGGCGATCCTGCACGATATCGGCAAGATCGAAGAGTACAACCAGGATAGTATCAGCTTCGACTTTACCGACCGCGGCAAGCTGGTCGGTCATATAAGCATCGGTAAGGAAATGCTGGACAGTAAGCTGGCAGGTTTACCCGATTTTCCCGATGACTTGAAGCTGGAGTTAGAACATATGCTATTAACCCATCACGGGGTGCGGGAATGGGGTTCACCCGAGGTGCCGAAAACCATCCACGCCTTTGCCCTCTTTCATGCCGACCTGGTCAGCGCCCGTATGGACCAGTTTATTAAGGTCATGGAGAAACATGTGCCGGAAAGCGGCGATTGGACCGAATGGGACCGTTTCCTCGAGCGCAGCATATTTGTGCCCCCAGTGGTTGAGGATAGCGGCGGGCAGGATAATTAGTTTATTGTAGAGAAGCTTATTAGAGAGTAGTTATTGTATGGTGAGTTCAGTAGTCCTTAATAGTTGATAAGTATAAAGGTGGCAGGGGAAAGGACATAGAGAAAAGTCCCCCTGTCCTAATTTAGAGAGTGAAGGTGAAAAAGTTGGGAAGAGCCGATCGGCCCCGGGGCATAATTAAAACAGATGAGCGCAACCTGAAGGTAATTCCTTTTACCCAGGATGCTCCTTATTATGCCCGCAAGGGTGCCTACTATAGCCAGAAGAACAAACCTTCCAAGGCCTTGCTTTACCTGCAAAAAGCGGTTGAAACAGAACCAGATAATCCGCTCAACCACTATAACCTGGCCTGCCTGCTCAGTAAGATTAACCAGCTGCAGGAAGCAAACTGCATTTTTGAACATATCGTGGAGAACATGGACTCCGAGCTGACAGAGTGTTATTTCTTCATGGCCGTGAACCACGGCTTGATGGAGGATCTGAACGAAGCCAAGAGACTTCTATTAAAGTACCTGGATCTGACCCCCGAAGGAGACATGGTTGAGGAAGCCGAGGATTTGCTGATTGCCATGGAAGACGAAGACGACATTGAATTCTTTAACCAGGGTCCTAGCGTTACTGAAAGCGAGGCTTTAATGAACCTGGTTGATGACTTAAACAGGGTTCAGTTTAAAGATCGTCTCCTGGAAGATAAAAGTTTCCACCGGGTTTTGCGCTGGGGGCTTTACCAGGGTGGAGACCTGCTCAAGGAAGCCATTCTTTTACTTTACGGTGAAGCAGGTTGCCGGATAGCCCGCCAGGGTCTCAGCGATTTTGCCGCCAATCCCTGGGTTAACGAGCGCCTGCGGCAGGTTGCTTTAAACCAGCTAAAAAAAAATAGTCCTGAAAGTACATGCCGGGTCTACCTTGATGGGTCTTTCCGCGAGCTTAAACTGCGCGAATGTAAAAACCCCGCCCCTACCTGGGACAGCGGCTGGCAGCAGGTCCTGGAATGCACTTTTGCCAACATGGGCCGCAGCGAGTTTTACAGCCATGAATTCTATGACGATGCCGAAGCGATCTGGCTAGACTTTATAAACTGTATTTACCCCGAGGGACCGAAAGTTGCCAAGCCGCAGACCTGGGCGGCCGGCCTTGAATACTGCCTGGTCCGCTTCCACTTTCTCGGCCTGACCCAGAAAGAGCTGGCAGAGGCCTACGGGGTTTCCCCGGCCAGTGTGCGCCGCAAGTTTAATCATATTAACCGGGTTCTCCAGATAGATCGTAAAGCATACCGCAGTATGCTGGCCCTGCTAACCGACAGTGAAGAAGATTATTAGAGGGAGGCCAAGCCGATGCACCTTGAGCTTGAAGTTAAAACTTCCGCCCGTGAGCAGTTTGTCAATATTACTCCCCAGTTAAATGAGCTGCTGGCTAAAAGCGGAGCCAAAGACGGCTGCTGCACAGTTTTTGTTTCCCACACAACGGCTGCTGTAACTATTAATGAAGACAATGACCCCGATGTGATGGAAGACCTGCTCAGGCACCTGCAGACCCTGGTTCCCTTAAAAAACGATTACCGGCACAGCGAAGGCAACAGCGATGCACACATCAAAGCAGCCCTGCTGGGCTGTTCCCTGCACCTTATAATAAAGAACAACTCTTTTGATCTGGGGACCTGGCAGGGAATATTCCTGGCCGAGTTTGACGGCCCCCGGACCCGTAGGGTCAAGGTCTGGATCGACTGATGCACGGATTTTTTTACGGGAGGTGTAAAGATGGAAGAGGTGCTTGCAAAAATTAAAGAAATCGCCGACCTGCTTGAAGCAAGCGATCATACCGTTGTTTTGACCGGGGCCGGGGTATCCACCGAAAGCGGTGTACCCGATTTCCGCAGCCCCGGCAGTGGGTTATGGACCATGCTTGATCCCGAGCTCTTTACCATCCAGGGCTTTAAGGCTAACCCGAAAGCTTTCTACGAAGGTGGAGCCCCTTTCGTGAAGATGCTGGACGAGGCCGAACCAAATGAGAGTCATACAGTGCTGGCCGAACTGGAAAAGCGCGGTATGGTTAAAGCTATTATTACCCAAAATGTTGACGGCTTGCACCAGAAGGGCGGGTCAACACGGGTGCTTGAAATTCACGGGACCCTAAGCAGCGCCAGCTGCATGCACTGCAGCCTGCAGGTCAGCATAGACGATGTTGTTGAAGCTGTCGAAGATGGCATCCTGCCGCCGCTTTGCGTGGAGTGCGGAGAGCCGCTCAAGCCCGATGTAGTGCTCTTCGGTGAGCCGCTTTCTCCCGACTACAGTGAAGCTATGGAAGAAGCCCGCAGGGCCGACTTAATCATGGTGGTAGGCTCCAGCATGCAGGTTTCTCCCGCCAACCAGCTACCCTCTTACAGCGATAACCTGGTTATAATTAACCGCACTGAAACTTTTTATGACAGGCAGGCTAAAGTTGTTGTTAACGAAAGTACCGCTACGGCAATGAGGTTGCTCTTAAAGGAGTTAGATCAAAGAGCTATGATTTAGAATAAAGCTTTAGCCCGTTAACCTGTGCCTGCGAGGTTGGTTTTATTTCATGTCCCACAGTTTATAGTTTTTATTTAACAAATTTTATTTCGCTCTTATATCAAGGTAAGGAGGAAGGCTTTTGCGTTTTGGTGTTCACATGCCTCAGAAGGGCGGTTTTAAGAAAAACCTGGAAAGAGTATCCTCAATCGGCTGCCGCACCATCCAGATATTTCCCGGTAATCCGACCGGGTGGAAAATGGGCAAGCTTGAAGATTCGGAGGCTGCAAAAAGAGTTGACTTAATTGATCAGCTGGACTTAAACCCCCTGGTTATTCACAGTGCTTACCTGATTAACCTTGCTACTAGTAATAAGGAGTTCCTGGTAAAATCGAAAAATCTTCTTGACCAGACCATGGAAAGAGCCTCTCTTTACCGGTCTCCCTATGTAATTTTACATACCGGCAACCATGGCGGCCAGGGAGTGGAAAAAGGGCTGGCCCAGATTATCGAAAATATCGGTGAAGGGCTGGAAAAGTGGCCCGAATCGGTCATGCTGCTTTTGGAAAACACTGCCGGCAGCGGGACCGCCCTGGGGGCAAACTTTAAAGAGCTGGCTGAAATTCTCAGTGCTTTTCCCCGGGGACGCCTGGGCACCTGTATCGATACGGCTCATGCCTGGGCGGCCGGTTATGATTTCGGTAGCGAAAAGGCTGTTGAAAAAGTTATGGCGGAATTTGACAATACAGTTGGCATGGATAATCTCAAGTGTATTCATGTTAATGATACAAAGGTGGAATGCGGAGCCCGGGTTGACCGGCACGCCCACATCGGCGAAGGCAGCATCTCCCTGGACGGCTTCGCGGCCATAATCAATAACGGCTGGCCAAAAGACTTCCCCTTTATCCTGGAAACACCGGAGAATGGAACCGACTGGGACCGGGTCAACCTTGAAAAATTAAGCGAGATGATTTGATGAGTCAAACCTGACTTTTTGCTTATAGTAACTGCCAAGCCTGCTTAAGAAAATTACGCTCGCTGATCGTTTATACGCTAAAGAGGACGGTTCGAAGTCACCAGCAATTCTGGGTTCCGGTCTCTGATTTCTTACTTCAAGAAGTGAGACTGTGGGCACGGTTCGATTGTCCCGGAGCGCAGCGGAGGCCGAAGGGCAGATAATGGAGCCGTCCCCCCTATCACGGGTAGACGCTGGACTATCCCCTTGGCTCAGTAATTCATGCCTGAGTTAAAGAGGAATAACCCAAACCGGTGCAATTCCAGCCTAAACGATTAGCGAGAGCAGTTTTATTAAAAAGGCTTTGCCGTCTGAATAGCTAAACTAATTTTAGATCAAGTTTAATAACTTCTTAAGTAAAATTGGAGGAACTAAATTGGCCAGGAAAATTTCTCTTTTTTGCTGTACTGACTGTGGCTATGAAACTCAAAAGTGGCTGGGCCGCTGCCCGGGCTGTGAAGCATGGAATACCCTGGTGGAAGAAAAGCCCGCTTTATCACGTGGGAAACCTGCCCGCAAAGGCAGCCCTGTAGAATCTTCCTCGATTGAAGAAATTCCGGCGGCAGCGGAAGAGCGCTTTAAAACCGGGGTCAATGAGTTCGACCGGGTTCTCGGTGGTGGTATGGTTGCCGGTTCTGTTGTGTTGCTCGGGGGCGATCCCGGCATCGGCAAATCTACTATCCTGCTGCAGGCCGCAGCCCGCCTGGCTGGCGGCAGAAATGTTTTTTATGCCAGCGGAGAAGAATCTCTGCACCAGGTTAAAATGAGGTCGGATCGTCTTAATATAAGGGAGTCTTTCCGGGTGGCCGCAGTGACCGACCTTGATGGTTTGCTTGAAACCGCTGCCGAGGTTAAGCCCGCGGTCTTGATAGTTGATTCTGTTCAGTCAATTTATCGCAGTGACCTTGACGGTGTGCCCGGCAGCGTCAGGCAGGTGCGCGAGGTAACCGGTGAGCTGGTCCGCCTGGCCAAGGATAAAAATATTGCCGTATTCCTGGTCGGGCATGTTACCAAGGAAGGGACCATGGCCGGGCCGCGCCTGCTCGAGCATATGGTTGACTGTGTGCTTTACTTGGAAGGAGACCGCTACCAAAGCTTTCGTGTTTTACGGGGAGTTAAAAACCGCTATGGCTCGACCAACGAGATCGGCGTTTTTTTAATGGAAGAAGAAGGGCTGATAGAAGTGGATAACCCTTCCCACCTGTTTATGACCGGTAACCGTGAACAGGCCCCGGGAGCAGTTGTAACGGCAAGCATGGAAGGCACCCGGCCGCTGCTGGTGGAAATTCAGTCCCTGGTGGCGCCGACCAGCTACCCTTCGCCTCGCAGGACATCAACCGGTATTGATTTGAACCGTGTTGCCCTGGTCATGGCGGTTCTTGAAAAACATGCCGGAATATCTTTTTTTAATCTCGATACCTTTGTAAATGTAGTTGGCGGGGTCCGCCTCTATGAACCTGCAGCCGACCTGGCCCTGGCCCTATCCCTGGCATCTAGCTTGAAGGGTAAAAGTTTAAGCGGTGATACTGTGGCCGTAGGAGAAGTGGGTTTGACCGGGGAAATACGCCCGGTCAGCCGCATCCGCCAGCGCATAAATGAAGCGGAAAAACTTGGTTTTAAACGCTTGATTTACCCGGAAGCCAACCGGTCGGAGCTTAAGCTAAGTAAAAACCAGCATAAGGGCCTGCAACTGATCAGCGTCGATAATATCAGGGAAGCTATTGGAGTCGCTTTCGTCGGAAAGTAAAAGTTTTCAGGAATTTTCAGGAAAGCAGGAAGTGACGCAAGGTGCTGATGCGGTCATATTCTTTACCGAACAGCTCTTCAAGATCAAAATCGAGGGTATTGCAAAGGGCGGTCAGGTAGAAAAGATGCTTGCCTAATTCTTCAGCGATAACTTCACGGCAGTGTTCACACATTTCTCCCTTGATATGCGAGTCCATGTACTTGCTGCATTCTTTCAATTCCTTCTGCGGATAATGCTTTTTATTTGCTTTAATAGTAATGCAGCCGCAGTCAGTAACGGTTTTAATAACACTGCGGTTTACGCGTGCAGTAGATTCCTGGTACTTAGACAGGCAATCGAGGATGCTGCGGTGACGGATCAAAACATCTGAAACCATTTCCTGGAAGCTTCCTACAACCTCGTTGTCCTTCATTGAATTCACCTCTTTTACTGACTGGAGCCCTGCTTAAGTAATTATACTTTTTATTTTCTTGTTGTGTCAACTGTCGGATAAGAAAGGTGAATTAATATGTACTTTTGTGGTCAGTCAGAGGGGCAAACGAGTCATGGAAAAGTTGTCTTCCCAAGTTAAATATGTTAATATATTTGTTTAATTGACATGTTTTGGGGGCTGTGCTACTATATTTACAGGTGAAACTTAGGAGGAGAGGCTTTGTTTAGTGTAGGTGATCGCGTAGTTTACCCCATGCATGGAGCTGGTGTTATAGAGTCGATTGAAGAAAAAGAAATTCTTGGTGCCCTGAAAAGGTATTATGTCATGAAACTTCCCCTCGGTGAAATGAAAGTCCTCATTCCCACTGATAATATTGCTCAGGTAGGCCTGCGCGGAGTGATCGAAAAATGTGATGTCTCTCAGGTATTTGTTATTCTTAAAGGTGATCAACCGGAAATGTCTACCAACTGGAACCGGCGCTATCGCAACCACCTGGAAAAAATCAAAAGTGGTGATATTTACGAAGTTGCCGAAGTGGTGCGCAACTTAATGTTAAGGGATCGCGAAAAAGGGCTTTCCACGGGGGAAAGTAAAATGCTTGATACGGCCCGCCAGATATTAATCAGCGAGCTTATTCTGGTCCAGGAAGCGGAAAGCACTGAAATCACCTCTATACTTGATGATATTTTTGATCAAGTTCCCAAATAACTCACATCCAAGCCTGGTTTTTTAGATTCCAATTAAGCCCTTGATTTGCTTGCTTCCGGGGATAACTTTAAGTTATAATTAGCTGAAAGATTCCCGGTTTATTTGTCTTATTAGCTTTTGTGAAAGGAGGTGAGCAAGATGCTAAATAAAGTCTTAAGGATTATCGGGACCCTAGTTGGTTTTGTTGTCGGCATTTATGTCTTTATCACTTTGCAGCCCCTGGTAACAATGTTTATTGATCTTCCTGCGGGTATGCAATTTACTCCTGTCACTATCGGTTATTACGCCTTTGGCGGAGTTTTATTTGGACTCATATCTTATCTTATCATACCCTTGGTAATTAGTATTTTTAATCGGATCGTCTCGTGGGCAGACGGCAAACTTAAGTCTGTGCCGACCCAGGATATTGCCCTGGTTGTTTTCAGCCTGATTATTACCCTGGTGATCGGACTGCTGCTTAGCTACCCCATCTACAGGATTCCAGTGGTTGGAGTCTTTATATCGCCCATACTGACTCTGCTGCTGGTTTTTATCGGGGTGCGCTTCGTTTTAAACCGCAAGGAAGAATTTACTTTTCTTTCCACCCTCTTTAATCGCAATGTGCGCAATGGGGGCGGGGAAAACGAAGTATTTAAAATACTTGATACCAGCGCCATCATAGACGGCCGGATAGTCGATATTTGCAAGACCGGTTTTATTGAGGGTGTTCTAGTGGTATCCGGTTTTGTGTTGGAAGAGCTGCGCCACATTGCCGACTCCCCGGATCTTCTTAAACGTAACCGCGGTCGGCGCGGTCTTGATGTGCTCAATAAAATCCAGAAGGAAATGGATATACCCGTCCAGATATATGAGGGCGATTTCGATGATATTCCTGAGGTTGACAGCAAGCTGGTCAAGCTGGCCAAGACTATTAACGGGAAGATTGTCACTAACGACTTTAACTTGAACAAGGTTTGCGAGCTGCAGGGTATTGCGGTTCTTAATATTAATGAGTTGGCCAATGCTGTAAAGCCGGTTGTTCTGCCGGGCGAAGAAATGGTGGCCCAAATAATTAAGGACGGCAAGGAGGCCGGCCAGGGAGTGGCTTATTTAGATGACGGCACCATGGTCGTGGTGGAAGGTGGACGCCGTTATATTGGTGAAACCATTGAAGTAATGGTGACCAGTGTCCTGCAGACTGCAGCCGGGCGTATGATTTTTGCCAAACCGAAACAGGATGCTGATAAATACTCTTCAGGAGTTAAATAGAAATGCAGCTTGCCGCAGTTATTGCTGCCGGTGGAAAAGGAATCCGTCTTGGTCGTAATGTGAGAAAGCAATATTTAAGCCTGGGCAGTAAACCGATGTTGGCCCACAGTGTTGGGCTTTTTGCCGGCCATGAAGCAGTATCTCAAATTGTTGTTGCTATCCCCGAAGGTGATTTTATAAGTGCTAACGGGATTCTATCAACATATTTTCCTGTGGAGCTTTATCAGCTGGTTGCAGGTGGGGCTACCAGGCAGCAATCAATTAATAAAGCCTTAGAGGCGATTAAAGGCAAGCCCGACCTGGTGGCCGTTCATGATGCGGCCAGGCCCTTAGCCTCGGCAAACCTGCTTAACAAGTTGATTGAAGCAGCTTTAGACGATGGAGCAGCTGTGCCGGTTATACCTTTGGCGGATACGGCCAAGCAGGTAGATAAAAAGGGGATGGTGCTATCTACTCCGCCAAGAGAAAGCCTGCGATTGGTTCAGACCCCGCAGGTTTTCCGGTTTAGCTTGATTGTTGAAGCCTACAGTAATGCCGAAAGAAGCGGGCTGGAAGCGACAGATGACTCTGCCCTGATTGAGCTGTTAGGGAAGCCGGTAAGAACTGTTGAAGGAGAACTCTCTAATTTAAAGGTTACATCGGCGCTTGACCTGGCCTTAGCAACAATATTGTTTGATGGTAGGAAGGGTGAGGGTCTGAAGTGAACCGGATTGGAATTGGCTATGATCTGCACCGCCTGGCCGAAAAGGAGAGCCTAATTATAGGCGGGGTTAAGATTGATTATGACTTCGGCCTTGAGGGGCACTCCGATGCCGATGTTTTAATCCATGCCCTGATCGATGCCCTGCTCGGCGCTGTCGCCATGGGTGATATTGGGCAGCATTTTCCACCAGAAGATGAGGGTTTTCGAGGCATAGACAGCCTGGAACTTCTAAGGCGGGTTAACGATATGCTGGCAGATGAGCGCTGCCAGCTGGCTAACGCGGATATGGTCATTATTGCTGAAAAACCGAAGCTGGCTCCATATATTGATCAGATGCGAAGTAATATTGCCCGGGTTTTAGATGTACCGCTTAACCGTATCTCGGTCAAGGCGACCACTACCGAAGGCCTGGGGGTTTGCGGGCGGGAAGAAGGGATCGCTGCGCAGGCCGTGGTCATGCTTGAAAAATGTGCTCCTCCCGGCCCGGCCGGTCATGAAGCTAAATAGAAGCAATAGTAATCGATATTTAACCATCAAACCAACTGAAAGCGGAGTGTTTAACAAGTGGCCATTAAAATCTATAATACCCTTACACGAAGCAAAGAAGATCTTAAACCTGGCTCCCCTCCCCTGGTAACATTTTATGTATGCGGACCCACCGTATATGATTATATTCATATCGGCAATGCCCGCGTTTTCATTATCTTTGACGTTGTCAGACGTTACCTTGAATACCGGGGCTACCGGGTAAAGATGGTGCAAAACTACACCGATATTGATGATAAGATGATTAACCGGGCTAACGAGCAGGGCATTACCGTAGCTGAGTTGGCCGACCGTTTTATTAATGCTTACCTGGAAGATGTTGGGGCCTTAAAGGTCCGTCCCGCTGATGTAACCCCAAAGGCAACCGAACATATTGAAGATATTATAAAGCTGATCGAGCAGCTTTTAGAAAACGGCTACGCCTATATTAGTGACGGAGATGTTTATTACGATACGGCGAAATTTGCTGATTACGGGCAGCTTTCCCACCAGAAGCAGGATGATCTGCTGATGGGAGCCAGGGTCGAACCGGGCGAGAAAAAACGCAGCCCCCTGGACTTTGTGCTCTGGAAGCAGAAAAAAGAAGGTGAACCTGCCTGGGACAGTCCCTGGGGAGAGGGCAGGCCGGGATGGCACATTGAATGTTCGGCCATGTCAACCCACTTTATGAATGATACCTTAGATATTCATGCCGGGGGTGCCGACCTGATATTCCCTCACCACGAAAATGAAATTGCCCAGACCTGGGGTGCGGAGCAGCGTCCGCTGGCCCGCTACTGGGTGCATGCCGGGTACCTTAATATAGAAGATCAGAAAATGTCCAAGTCGCTTGGTAACGTGCGTACAGTCCATGAACTGGTCAAGGAATATGATCCTTTGGACCTGCGTTTTTTGATTTTATCGGCTCATTACCGCAGCCCACTTAACTTTAGCGGGGAACTTGTAGGCCAGAGCCGATCGGGACGGCAGCGCCTGCAGGAGATGACGGCCAATCTTTTAAACGCTCTCGATAAGGCAGAGGATAATGAAGGCAAGCATGAAGAGCAGCTGCGCAGGACTTTAAATGAGGCTAAAGAGCGCTTTGTTGAAGCGATGGACGATGATTTCAACACGGCTGACGGTTTGGGAGTTATATTTGATTTAGCCCGCAGCTGCAACATCTACCTGAAAGAAGGATACCCCTATAATAAAGAGCTGCTGGAAGAGGTGGCTCAGTTTATCCGAGAATTTAATGACATCTTTGAGATTATTGATATTTCTGTACCGAAAAACCTGGATAATGAAATCAACGAAATGATTGCCCGGCGGGATGAAGCCCGGGCTAACAAGGATTTTGCCACTGCCGACCAGATCCGTGATGAGTTGAACAGTAAGGGTATTGTCCTGGAGGATACCCCCCACGGCACCCGCTGGAAGAGAAAGTAAGTTTATTAACGGAGGTAATGATATATGGCCTATATCAGGGAGCGGACAATTGAATCAGCCTGGCGCATGGTTCTATGGAACTGTGCCCGTTACGGTTATAGCTACAGGATCAAAAAGGGCAGCTATGAAGGACAGCTGCGCAAGCAGCTCGATCACCTTTGTGTGGTAGTCGAAGAACCTTATACCAGGCCCCTGGCAGTATGGCTGCCTGAGAACTGCGGCATACCGGCGCCCACGTCGGAAGAAAGAATCCAGAACTACTTCTATGATTACCTGGCCACCGATACCAAGTGCGAAATGGAAGATTACACCTATGGTCAGCATATTGCTCCGCAGCTGCCCAAGGTAATCGACCTGTTAAACCGCTCCGGGGGAGCGACCAACCAGGCCTGCATTAATATCGGCGGACAGGAAAACATTGACCTTGATGATCCGCCCTGCTTGCGGGTAATTGATTTTAAGGTTGTAGATGGAAAGCTGCACATGTCACTTTTCTTCCGTTCCTGGGATATTTTTGTCGGGTTTCCCGAAAACTTAGGCGGACTGCAGCTATTAAAAGAATATATTTTGATGCATATTGATTTCCCAGCCGAGGACGGGCAAATCACCGCTTATTCATCGGGAGCTCATATCTACGAGCAGTACTTCCCGATAGTCAATATTTTAAATGCCCATAAGTGTTAAATAGTTTGTGGTTCAAACCTAAGCAGGGGGATGGCGATGAGCGATCGCGGTAACAATAAAAGTGGTCATAATCTGAATCTTGATGAAGAGGGGCTGGTGGTTGGACGCCACGCAGTTTTAGAGGCTCTTCGTTATGGCAAACCCCTGCAAATCATGTTGGCCGACGGGCTGAAAGGAGCTAGGGTAGATGAAATAACCCTGCTGGCCCGCGAGCGAAAGGTTAAAGTGAAGCGGCTTTCCAAGCCGGACTTTATTACTGAAGCAGGCGACATCAGCGGCAACCAGGGCATCGTCGCCAAGGTTGCGCCTTTTGACTACTGCACCCTTGAGGAACTGATCAGTATATCGCGCAAGCCGAAGGAAGAGTCCTTTTTGATCATGCTCGATCATATTGAAGATCCCCAGAACCTTGGTGCAGTCATGAGGACAGCTGATGCGGCGTCCGTACATGGCATCATTATTCCCAATCACCGGGCGGCAGGGGTTACTGCTTCGGTACGCAAGGTGGCGGCCGGTGCGGCAGAGCGAATTCCGGTGGCCTTAGTCGGTAACCTTAACCAGGCAGCCGAAGTTCTGAAAAAAGAGGGCTTCTGGTTGTACGGGGCGGAATCAGACGGTGATGAACAGTATTACCGGGCTGACTATAAGCGGCCCCTGGTCTTGGTGATCGGTTCCGAAGACAAGGGCCTGTCGCGTTTGCTGCGGGAAAATTGTGATGTAACTCTTAACATACCTATGCCGGGAACAGTAGATGGATCTTTAAATGTTGCAGCTGCGACAGCGGTCCTGGTTTACGCCGCACTGGCTCAGAGAGAGGGGTGGGTCTCCTGAAGGCCGACATCCTTATTGTTGACGGCTACAATATCATCGGGTCCTGGGATGATTTGAAAGCTCTGCGCGATACTGATATGGGCAGTGCCCGTGACCAGCTTATCTCAACTTTATCGGCCTATGTACCCTGGTGCTGGGAGAGAATTATTATTGTTTTTGATGGTCAGAGCTTCAACTGGGATAATCTCGATGGTATTGAAGTTGTCTTTACCGAGGGGAAGGAAACAGCTGATACAATGATTGAAAAGCTTGCAGCCGGGCTTTCTGCGAGCAGTCAGGTAGAGGTGGCAACTTCCGATTTTGCCGAATACAGGGCTGCTTCTGGTTTCGGAGCCTGGTGTATATCTGCCCCGACCCTGAAAGAACGGCTGGCGGAATGCCAGGACAGCTATAAGCGCCGGCTTAAAGAAAAGAAAGACGTTAAGGGGATCATGTTAAACGACATTTTAAGTCAATCTGTTCTTGAGAATTTACAGCGGCTTAGGGGCTCAAGATAAAG
>PXBM01000170.1 GCA_003566935.1 Syntrophomonadaceae bacterium
ATAAATGATCAGGTAATATGATACAGGTAAATCTATATAGATTCTGTATAAACAACTATCGCTTATATTATAGCATTTAAACACAATATGGTTCGCTATAAAACTAAAATGCTATTCGTAAAAACAGGATTATGAACTCCAATAACGAATTGATTCTTCAGAGTCTAGAAAAGCATTCCGGAACCAGGGAGGTGAAAGGCAGCTTTTCCCCGGACAAGGGAACTGCCCGACAGGTGGATAACGAAAAAGATAAAAAGCCTTTTCGATCAAGCGACAAGGAAGCCCTGAAGAAAAAGATTCCCCGGGCCCTGGTTGAAACACGTAAAGCCCAGCACGAGGGCGACGAAGAAACAGCCCGCAAGATTGTCCGTGAAATAATGGCCGAAGCCGCCCCGGCAGCCCTGGAAGCAAGCAAGGAAGGCAGCTTTAACTGGGTAGTCGAAGCCTTGAAACCGCTTGATGAACTACTGCTGCCTGAGAACAATGACCGCTGCGAAGGTTAAGTCAATTGCACTTACCTGCAAAAAAGCTGCGCAGTTACAATTTTGCTTGATACAGCCCGGTTCAAATAAACATAAAAGCCATCACCAATCCGATGACCAGGAAAATCGGAACAATAACCAGGATGAAGATAGTAATAAAATAAGCCAGGATAGCCATCCCGGTTGATAGACCGTGACTTTCACGCAAAGCAATTACCTGCAGGACAATAACCCAGATTGAAATAGCAAAACCTACCAGCCCGCTTAGAATGGAACCGACAACCCCGAGCAGCCCTCCGAGCACCGTTATTGGCACCCCGATTATACCGGGAAAGCTGGCAAAAGTATAGGCAGAGAAAAGGTTCCAGTAGCCGCCGCTTCCACCAAACAGACGTCCAAAAAGATGAAGAACACCCACATAAATTAGCAGCAATAAGACAGATATCAGCATGCCACCAAGCGTCAGAAGTAAAAAGGGAATAGTGAAGGTCAACTGACGGGTCATTTCTTCATAGATAGCCACCAAGTCGGGATCGAAAATAGCGGCCAGGCTGCCAAGTATGGATATGCCCAGGTAAATCAGCAAACCCCACCACACTGGCTTCTTACTGGCAACTTCTTTTAAAGTGCTAACCGGACTGGTTATAACTCCAAGAAGCCAATCAAATACCTTATCATCCAATTAGATAACCTCCTGATGATCATTTTGTAATGCTTATACTTTATCATTATCAATTAATAAATTATAACATGGATTTCTATAGTTCCTTAAACCGATTCCATACATTTCAACCTCAAAAGCATATTTACATATTATTCTATTATATGTTATAATATGTATGCAAAATAATGAGATTCCCGTTCTAAACAATTATTGCTAATAAATAAGAGAGGAATGACTTTAAATGAATATTTCTGTAATACATAAAAGAATGGCAGCTCTATTTACATTAATAGTCATAGTTTTACTTGCACTCACTGGCTGCTCGGCAAACCCTGTATTATCATACCTTGAAGAAATCGAAGAAAAAGGTATTATTCCGGCTTATGAAGTATTGGAAGCTGATTCCGAAATACTGCTAGAAGAAATAGGTCGGTTAGTTGAAGCTGAAGCTACAGATTCAACCATTGAAGAATTTAATGAGCTTAAAGCCATGGTAAACGAATTTATCGTAAAGCAGGATGAATTGATAGCTATAACTGAAGGTCTGGATACCAGTGATGAAGTAGTTAAGGATGCAAACAGTTATCTTGTTGAGTCGATCAGCAAGCAAAGAAGTGCAATAAGTTTAATGAATGTGATGATTGATAATTTGATTGAGCTAAATGAGATGATAATAAACCCTGACCTTGAGACTCTTGAAGAAGATCTTAATAGAATTAATTCTTCTACCCTGGAAACCGAGGAAACCTTTTTCCGCTTAATTGCAGAATCAGAGGAAGCTTTAAATCGGTGGGATATAATCATAGAAGAAAACTTAGATTAAGCAATAACAGCCGGGCTTCATGGTATACTTAAACAACCATGAAGCCCGAGCATCTTATAAAACCTTTACCTGACCTGGTACCTGATGTCGGGAGGGAATCCTTCCCTCAGCATATCAAGTTTGATCAGTTCAGGACCAAGCAAAGCTTTCTCCAAAAGCGATACTGCCTGGTAACCTAAACCGAACATTTGATCAAATAGCGATGGCTGAGGCATGTCGTGGCGAACTGGGTTTTCAAATTCATTCAGTTCAGCCAGTAAATCAATCGCCTCTTCCACCCCGCCCAGGCGATCTACCAGTCCAAGCTCCAGGGCCTGGCTGCCCAAATAAAGCTCTCCGGTCGCCAGTTCGCGCACCTCTTTAACAGAAAGACCGCGGCCCTGGACTATATCGTTTATAAACTGTTCATAAGCCTGATCAGAGATCTCCTGCATAATTTCTCTCTCTTCTTCGGTAAGAGCCCGGCTGAACATATCCTTGTGTTCCCCTGATTTAATAGTCTCAACTTCAATGCCCAGCATTTCGTACAGGCCATCCAGGTCCATCATTGTACTGATTACCCCGATTGAACCGGTCATAGTCCCCGGCTGTGCTACTATACCCTGAGCGTAAGCAGTTATGTAATACCCTCCGGAAGCAGCCATATCAGCCATGGAAACAACGATCGGTTTTTCAAAATCCCTAACCATCTGTGCAATTTCCTGTGATGCGGCGATTGAGCCTCCCTGACTTTGCACCCTTAGAACCACTCCCTCAATGGAAGGATCAGCAGCTACCCGATCAAGCCTGTCTCTTACCAGCCGGGGGTTGATCCCCCCGGCCATAAAACCACCAACCTGGCCTTCCTGGATCATGCCGGTTAAGTTAACAACGACAATCCTGTTCTCATCTTCCCGGGCTACATCACGATCCAGACCGACCATGCTCACAACAAAAAGAATGACAACGGTTAACACCGCTAGAGCTATCAGGCATATAACAATAATTTTACTTTTTCGCAAAGTTACCATCTCCTAATAATAATTATATTATCACTATGCTGAATTTGACAAAAGTAG
>PXBM01000134.1 GCA_003566935.1 Syntrophomonadaceae bacterium
CTGGAGCCTGTTTACGGTTGGATCCTCTCCGTAGACATCATCTCCTAATTCTGCTTCATAAATTGCCCTGCGCATAGTTTCATCAGGTAGGGTTACCGTATCACTGCGTAAATCAATCACTGCCTTGTCCTCCAATCCGGTTCTCAATTCTTTAAGCGGAAAGGATCATGATGGCAGGGTAAAATAAATGACCGTTCCTTTTGCTGCTTCGGTCTCAACCCATATCTGGCCATCATGCCTTTCAATTATGCGCTGTACAATACTCAAACCGATCCCTGTTCCGGGATAAGTTTCACCACTGTGAACCCTTTGAAAGGGTTCAAAAATCTTATCAGCATGATTAATATCAAACCCAACTCCATTATCACTTATATAAAAAACTGTTTCGTTATCATAAACTGTTGTGCCGAATTCAATTATTGCTTCTTCTTCATTATGGGTAAACTTCCAGGCATTATCAATAAGGTTATCCAGGGCAATACGCAGCAAAGCAGCATCACCGCCGGCAGTCAACCCAGGTTTAATGCGGGCATTAACTGTGCGGCCCGGATTCTCTTCCCTGTATAAACTAACTCTGGCTTCAACCATACTGCTTAAATCCACCTGGTCTAAATTAATTTCCTGCCTGGTTACCCTGGAAAGTTTCAACATATCATCAATTAAATCACTCATACGTTGACTGGCAGCCATAATTCTTTCAATATAACCTTTCACTTCACCTTTTAGTTGATCACCATAATCTTCAAGCACAGCTTCACTAAAACCTTCTATCCTACGTAGTGGCGCCCTGAGATCATGTGAGATGGAATAAGTAAAAGCCGACAGTTCCTTATTAGCCTGTTCTAGTGCAGAAGTACGTTCTCGAACCCTCTGCTCCAACTCTTCATTTACATTTTTCATTTTCTTTTCGGACAATTTCTGCTCTGTAATATTAAGGGAAGTCCCGATAACACCCGTAACATTGCCCTCATCATCGAAAACGGGAGAAGCTGTTTCCTGCCAGTATTCTCCATCAGGTGATATGACTTCTCCCCTGCAAACCCTGCCTTCCTCTATCGCTTTGACTGTCTGGCAGTTATCGCAGATCCGGTCAGTGCCATACCATATTTCATAGCATTTCTGACCGATATATTCTTCAGGTTCCCTCTTGTACCTAATGCGAGCTGCATTATTTGCCCAGATTAAGCGTAAATCAGTATCTTTATAAGTTACCTGCTCAGCCACATTTTCCAATATAATTGACTTTTCTCTTTGCTCTTTTTCAATAATTTCCTGCTGGCGTTTTCGCTCGGTAATGTCCCTTGATATGGCAATAATACCAATAGGCTCTCCTTGACTGTCACGCACGAAGGAAACTGAATTATCCATCCATATAACTGAGCCGTCCTTGCAGTATTCTTCAAGTTCAATCTGGTAACTAGCTGAAGAACCTCGTTTGTTTTGCTTTTCAAGCTCCAGCTGCCAGTAAAACCATTCTTTTGTCCTCTTAACAGAGTCAGGGGTCAAGGTTTCATCAACACTTTTCGCCATTGCTTCTTCCGGGGTAAAACCTTTAACCCGGTAAACAGAAGGACTGACATAGAGGTGACGTAGTTTTAGATCTAAAATGCTGATCACATCGGAAGTGTTTTCAGCAATCAAACGATATTTTTCTTCACTTTCCAGCAGCTCATGCTCCTGAGCCTTTATGCGATAATAAAAGAATACCAGGATTGCCGATATAGCAAAAAACAGGGTGGCTAAACCTACAGCAACATTTCTTCTCTGCGCTATAACTGCTTCCAGGTCTGTCAGGTATACACCTGTACCGATAATCCAGTCCCAGGGCTCAAATAAATCAATATATGATAGTTTTTCTTCGTAACGATCGTCAAAATCATAGTACTGCCAGGAATAGGTCACATGGCCTGCCCCCTCTTCCTGGGCAGCCCTGATAAATTCCTGGAAAAGATAGAGCCCTTCAGGATCCTGGTAGTAATAAACATCCTCTCCTTCCAGGTCAGGCCGGAAGGGATGAACAATCACAGTTGCATCAAGATCATTTATCCAATAATAGTTAAGTTCAGTCTCTCCATAATGAATAGAACGAACCATATCTGCTGCATTTTGTTGAGCTTCTTCCCGGGTAAATGCCTGCTGCTGTTCCATCTGGTGATAATGTTCCAGGACTGACATGCCGACATCAATCATTTCCCTGGTATACAGCATTTTCTCCTGGTAGATATCATCGCGAATTGAAGGAAGAAGCACAAATATATAGAGCAGGGTAATAATGATTAAGAGAAACAATAAAACCAGTAGCCCTCTAAATGGCAAACGCAAATTGGAAGATAGCTGAATGTTTTTCACCATGTATACCGGTACCTTTCCCGGCTAACCAATTTAAACAGCAGGATAGCAAACATTACAAAAAAATAATTACAAATTCTGCACCAAGTATAGTACATTAGCATTCAACATATTACCTGGTCAATCCTTTTTTTTCCTGAACCCCTATTCATTAATCTGGAAAAAGGACTGATCAAAATCAGGGTTTCCTTCGTAACGGCTCATGAAAAAACCGGGCAGCTTTTCCGCCTGGGCAAACAAAGCTGAATCGGCAGCAATTCCCGCCTCATTTAAAGCGCCGACAATATCTTCGGGTTCCGGCGGGCAGCCCCTGGCAGCAAACATCTTCTGAATATCGGGGTGATCTTTGTTCATTCGATACATACACTGGCCGATTAATATTGTAGATTCCATGCCCGGGGTCGGCTCCATTACCTTTCCGGTAAGGACCTCGACATTTCTCCATGGCTCTCCCTGCCAGGCCTGGCGAATAGCAGTTAAGATAAGGCCATTTAGAGCAGAACAGTAAGTACACATAGTCTGATCAAATTTGCGGTAGAACAAGCCTTCCAGCCCCTGCCTGGCCAATGCTTTGGGCATTTCTCCTTTTTCATCACTGGTATATTCGAAATCATAGTCATGGTATGAAGCAACATTCTCAACTTTTTCACCTATAACTTCAATATCAGAAAGA
>PXBM01000005.1 GCA_003566935.1 Syntrophomonadaceae bacterium
CACCTGGTCGGCCCAGCCAAGCAGTTCATAGAATTCATCACTGAACTGCGGTTCAATTAAGGCTGCTTCACCCAGTATAACCTGGCCACTTGTTCCATCTATTGAAAGCATTTCACCTTCCATGTGTTCAACTCCATCAATGTAAAAAAGTCCTCTTTTCAAATCTATTCTTAGAGCATCACAACCACAGACACAGGGCTTACCCATACCGCGAGCCACAACAGCAGCATGGCTGGTCATACCGCCCCTGCTGGTTAAAATCCCTTCGGCTGCAATAATGCCGTGAATATCATCAGGTGTAGTTTCCGGACGGACCAGGAGAACTTTTTCACCATTCTGACTCATCTCCAATGCCCGGTCAGCATCAAATACCACTTTACCCGAAGCTGCTCCCGGTGAAGCAGGTAGCCCGCTTGCCACAATTTCTTTTTCAGCCTCAGGATCTATCCGCCAGTGCATTAACTGCTCCAGCTGCTCTGGTTCAATCCTTTGCAGGGCTTCTTCCGTACTGATAAAACCATCTTTAACCATTTCAACAGCTATATGGATGGCCGCCGATGCCGTACGTTTGCCGGTCCTGGTCTGCAGCATGTATAACTTGCCGCGTTCAATGGTAAATTCGATATCCTGCATGTCACGATAATGATTTTCAAGCTTATCACAGGTTTCTACAAACTGCTGGTAAACTGAAGGCAGATCAGATTTAAGGGCAGTCAGGGGTAGAGGCGTGCGAATGCCTGCGACAACATCTTCTCCCTGGGCGTTAAGCAAATACTCACCGTATAACTTTCGTTCGCCCGTCGAAGGATCTCTGGTAAAGGCAACCCCGGTACCGCTGTCTTTGCCAAGATTACCAAATACCATTGCCTGGACATTAACAGCTGTTCCCAGATCATCGGCAATCTTGTTTGCCTTGCGATACACGGCAGCCCTGTCTGTATTCCATGATTTAAAAACTGCTTCAATGGCCAGAAATAGTTGTTCTTCTGGATCCTGGGGGAAATCAGCACCTGTATCTTTTCTAATTAAAAGCAAAAATGATTCAACAATCTCGTCGAGGTCCTCTTCTGTAAGCTCTGCATCAGTTCGTATTTTTTTTTGCTGCCTTTTTTCTGTTAGAATATTATCAAAGCTGTAATGGTCTACTCCGAGAACTACATCACCAAACATCTGAATAAAGCGGCGGTAGCAGTCGAGGGCAAAACGTCGATTGCCTGTTTCTGCAGCCAAAGATTCTGTAGCTTCTTTATTCAAGCCAAGATTCAAAACAGTATCCATCATACCTGGCATCGAAACCACAGCGCCGGAACGAACTGACAGCAATAAAGGCTGTTCACTGCCAAAATTCCTGCCGGTTTGACCTTCCAGTTTGCTCAGATTCTCAAGGATTTCTTCCTTAAGTTCGGGCCAAAGCTGCTCACCTTCGCGCAGGTAACGATTACAGGCCTTGGTGGTAACGGTAAAACCGGGAGGAACCGGCAGGCCGATACGGGCCATTTCAGCAAGGTTAGCTCCCTTACCACCAAGTAAACTTTTCATCGATTTATCTCCATACTCAAAGGGATACACATACTGCCCTTTTATCAAAGCGATTTCCCTCCCTTGATAACCTGGATAATGCGGTTGGCTACTTCTTCAACCGCTTTATTGGATACATCAAAGACAGTGCAGCCAATTTTTTTCATAACCCTGCGGGCATAGGTCAGTTCTTCCTCGATCCTTGCCACGTTAACGTAGTCAGCATCTTCATCCAGGCCGAGCGCTTTCAGGCGTTCCTGCCTGATTTCACGCAGCTGCCCTGGATTAATAACCAGACCGATAATTTTTTCGGATGGAATCCAGTAGAGTTCCTCAGGGGGTTCAACTTCTGGAACCAGGGGCAAATTGGCAACCATGATCCCCTGGTGAGCAAGATACATGCTGAGCGGAGTTTTCGAGGTTCTAGATATACCTACCAGTACTACCTCCGCCTGGGTCAGCCCCCGGGGATCTTTCCCGTCATCATGCTTGACAGCAAATTCTACCGCGGCAACCCTTTTAAAATAGGCTTCATCAAGCTGGCGGACCATTCCCGGCTCCAGGGTTGGTTCCCTGCAGGTTACCCTGCTGAAAGCACCCATCAAGGAGCCCAGGATATCCGCCGTACAAACACCATGATTTAAAGCTTCCTGTTCCAAAGCCTTGCGCAGCTCTGGTACAACCAGGGTATAAGCAATAATTGCATTGCAATCTGATGCTTCCTTAAATACATCTTTAATCTGTGCCTCATTCTCAACAAAAGGCACCCTGCGCATATCGACGTTACCAGAGTCGAATTGGCTGGCAACAGCCTTAACCACAAACTCCGCTGTATCGCCAATTGAATCGGAAACTACGTAAACAATCGGTTTATCTGACCCCTCTTGCATAAAGATATCTCCTTTTAATAAAGATCAGGCAGGCCATTACTTGTTAAAAGCCGCCACAGGTTATATATACTCTACAAGGAGGATATCTTCCTGCCTGGTTAAGCTTATTTTATGGAGCCTGGAGCTTCGAGAAATCTGCAACCCGGTTAAAGATATTTTTCAAAGCAGCAAGCATGTTAAGCCGATTATCACGCAGCTTCTTATCTTCGACCATAACCATGACATTATCAAAGAAGCTATCAACTGGCTGTTTTAAATACTGCAGCTGTTCCAGGGCTTCGGCGTAATCATTTGCATCGTTTATCGCTCCCTCAGCAGCTTTTAGACTGCCAAAGAGTTCCTTTTCAGAAGCATGTTCAAATAGTTTCTTCTCAATGTCATGCCCTTCTGCTTTTTGGGCCAGGTTAGCTACCCGGTTGTAAGCAATAATCACGTCGTCAAGCAGAGGACCTTTCAGGTAATCTTCAAGCACAGTGGCTTTTTCAACCAGGTCATAAGTCGTTCTGAAGGGCACTGCCAAAACTGCTTCTATGATGTCATGATCAGTGCCCCGCTCACGCAGAACAAAACGAATACGCTGAACCAGGAAGTCATAAAGATTATTTGCCACA
>PXBM01000259.1 GCA_003566935.1 Syntrophomonadaceae bacterium
CAGCTATACGAGCCACATCGCACTCCTTCTCTTATCGCTGTCGCTGTTTGTGCTTCGGGTTGCTGCATATGATGCGGACAACCCCACGCCGCCGAATAACCTGACACTTGTCGCACATCGGCCTGACGCTCACTCGAACTTTCATACGTCAACTCCTACAAATTGCGGGAACGGATCCGGCCTCGCTTGGTCAGACCCTCGTGATGGTGCATCCTCAGCGATCCCTCGATCTGAGACATCAGATCAAGATCGACACCGACCATGATCAGCAGCGATGTGCCGCCCATCAGGAATGCAACATCCTGCGGAAACCCGAAGAGCTGTTGAAGAATCGTCGGTATCACCGCAATGAAGGCCAGGAACAGTGACCCCGGCAAGATAATCCTATTCAGGATACGAGTGAAGTACTCCTCCATCTTCTCCGGACGGATCCCCGGAATAGATCCCCCGTTCTCCCGGATGTTCTTCGATATTTCCACCGGGTTGAGGGTGACCTGTGTGTAGAAGTACGCGAAAAATATGATCATCAAGGTGTAGATAATCAGGTACGGCGCGCCACCAGGCCGCAACCACCGTGCAAAGTTGGCCAACCAGGGAACGTTCTGGCCCAGGCTCTCAGCAATCTGCAGCGGGAACACCATGATCGAGCTTGCAAAGATCACCGGGATAACGCCGGAAGGGTTGATCTTGAACGGAACATACGTGTTCTGCGCGCCGTACATCCTCCGCCCAACGACCCGCTTGGCGTAATGCACGGGGATCTTGCGCTGGCCGCGCTGTTCGTAGATTACGAGCGCCACGACCCCGACGAACATCCCGAGCACGACGATCACGAAGACCGGATTGAGTTCATCGCGCTGTACCGCCTGGATGAGACTCCACACGGCCCGTGGCATGCGAGCCACTATTCCGGTGAAGATGATCAGCGAAATTCCATTCCCTATTCCGCGTTGGTTGATCTGCTCACCGAGCCACATCAGGAAGACCGTTCCGGTAGTCACCGTCAGCAGGGAGACAAAGGTGTACAGTCCTCTCGACATGGTGATCGCGTTGGGTATGCTGTCTGCATAGACCGTCACGGCGAAACCCTGCACCAGGCAGATGAGCACCGTACCGTACCGGTTGTAGCGCTGTATCCGCTTGCGCCCTCCCTCTTCCTGCGAGATCTTCTTCAGCTTGGGAAACACAAGGAGTAGCAGCTGCATGATGATGGTCATGCTTATGTAGGGCATTATCCCGAGCATGAAGACCGAGAACTGCGAGAAGGCCCCGCCGGAGAAGAAGTCGAGATAATCGGTGATCGTGAGTCCGTTCTGCCCGGCCTGCGTCAGGAAATAGGCCTGCAGCGCATTGACGTTGATACCCGGTATCGGCAGGTGAGACCCCAGTCGATGTATCAGGAGAATTCCCACAGTGAAGAGTATGCGGTCGCGCAACTCCCGTATGCGGAAAATGTCAGCCAGCGGATTACTCGCCATACCTATTCGTCATCCTCGTTGTCGGTCGCGGCGGCCGTGGTTGCGGGACCGCCCGCGCTGTCGTCCCCGGCTCCGGCAGCAGCCGGAACCCGCTCCTGAACGCTTCCGCCGGCGGCTTCTATCTTCCGCCGAGCCGACGCTGAGAGCTTGAGCCCCACCACGACGAGCTGCTTCGAAACCTCGCCATCCCCGAGTACCTTCACGTACCGGTCGTTGCCGCCAATTAGCCGGTGTTCACGAAGCGTTTCCAGACTCACGGTGGCCCCGGCATCGTACCGGCTGTCAAGCGTCTCGACGCTTACCGTCGTATACTCGATCTTGTACCGATAGTTGGAGAAGCCCCGCCTGGCAATACGCCGGTACAGAGGCATCTGCCCGCCTTCGAACCCTGGACGCACACCGCCTCCGGAGCGCGAGTTCTGGCCCTTGGTGCCCTTTCCTGCCGTAGTGCCGTGACCGCTGCCTGGCCCGCGACCGAGTCTCTTCCGTTGTCGCCGCGCCCCATCCGGACGCCTCAAGAGTGCCATCAGTCAATCTCCTCCAGCCGCACCATGTGGTTCACTGCGTGTACCATGCCTCGGATCGCCGGCCCATCGTTCTTCTCGACCGTCTGGTGCATCTTGCGAAGCCCAAGCGCCCGTACCGTCTTCCGATGCCTGGGCAGACTGCCGATCGGACTCTTCACGAGCGTGATTCGCAACCGTGCCATACTCAACCCCACATGTCCTTGATCGTCTTGCCGCGTCCGCGTGCCACCGTGCGCGCGTCCATGAGGCCCTCGAGCCCTTCAAAGACTGCCTTCACGATGTTCACGGCGTTCTGACTGCCGAGAGACTTGCTGAGCACGTCGTTGATCCCGGCAACTTCCATGACGGCACGGACCGGTCCGCCTGCGATGATACCGGTTCCCGGCGCCGCCGGCTTCATGAGCACTTTCGCACTCTTGAACTCGCCCTGTATCCAGTGCGGGATCGTCGCCTGCTTCATCGGCACCGCCACCATGTGGTTCTTCGCGCGCTCTACACCCTTGCGGATCGCCTCGGCCACGTCATTTGCCTTGCCGTAGCCGTATCCAACCCGCCCGTTTCTGTCGCCCACGACGATCAGAGCGGAAAACGAGAATCGGCGGCCACCCTTGACGACTTTGGCGACGCGGTTCAGTTTTATCAGCTTCTCAGTTAACTCTCTGTCCTGGTCCACGACCGCCTCCTACAACGTGATTCCCGCTTTCCGGGCACCGTCAGCCACTGCCTTGACGACCCCATGGTAGAGATGCCCGTTACGATCGAACACCGCTTCGGAGATCTTGTGCTCCTTCATCCTGGCCCCAATCGCTTCGCCCAGCTTTGCCCCATCTGCGACGGTCGGCTTCAGGCCCTTGGTGTCGCCGCTCCTGCTGGAGACCGAGACGACGGTCTTCCCGTCAGAATCATCGATCACCTGCGCATAGAGGTGCCTGTTGCTCTTGAACACGGTCAGTCGCGGCCGCTCCGGCGTACCCACAATCTTCCGCCGGATCGACATCTTGCGCCGCTTCC
>PXBM01000086.1 GCA_003566935.1 Syntrophomonadaceae bacterium
TACGGTTCCACCACTCACGGGCTGGTTTCACTGCAGCACATGAAAGATGTGCCCAGGGAAAAGTGGCCGCAAACCAGGGTTTCCCAGATCATGACACCGCTAAAGGAAGTAATGGTTCTCAGCCCTGATTCAGATGCTTCCGATGTAATGATGAAAATGGCCACCCAAAATACGGGACGAGCACTGGTTATGAAGGATGGAGAACTTGTCGGCATCTTGAGCAGAACTGATATGATGCGCTATATGCAAATGCACATGGAACTGGGCACAGATCAGTAACAGGAGAAGCAGATATGTCAGGATTAGTGGTACCAATCAAGAAGGGTTTACTAAAAAGCGGGCAACTGCTCTGGCTGCTGGTTAGAATCATTGTTCCCATATCATGCCTGGTAGCCATTCTAGATTATTACGGGATCGTTGAGTCGTTTGCAGCTTTTTTTGCCCCGGCCATGTCACTCTTCGGGCTTCCCGGTGAAACCACGATCGCCCTGCTATTAAGCTTTTTCGTCAATTTTTATGCAGCAATCGGTGTTATAACAGCCATGTCACTTGATACCCAGCAGATTACTGTTTTAGCAGTTATGATCGGCATCTGTCATGAACTGCCGGTGGAAACGGCAATCTGCAGCTATACAGGTCTGCGGGTTCCGGTTTCTGCAGCACTGAGAATTATTACCGCCCTGTGCGCAGGATTACTTTTGAATACAATTTATAATTTCTTTTAAAGGAATCAATCTATGGAACTAATCCTATTAATATATGAAACCATCGTTTCAACCCTGATCAGCCTTGGGCGCCTGGCTTTAATCCTCGTACCAATCCTGGTTTTAATTGAAATTGCCCGCTACTACCAGGTGATTGAGAAATTAACCTCCAGGGTCAAAGGGTTAATGCAATTCCTTACCCTGCCCCAGGAAGCAGCTTTCCCCCTGCTCGGAGGCATGATCTTTGGCATAGTGCTAGGTTCAGCCCTGATTATAGACAGCGCCCGGGAAGGTTACCTGAAAAAACGTGATTTGCTTTTAATCGGTATTTTCCTCAGCATCTCACATTCGATTATTGAAGACACCTTTATTTTTGCTGCCTTCGGCGCAAACCCGGTGATCATGATTGGAATGAGAACTATCCTGGCTATATTAATAACCAGGATAGCAGCATACTTTATAGATCGCTTTAATAACCACGAACCTTATAGATTATAAGCCTGGAATTCATGGAATACCTGCTCTATTTCTTCCGCCCAGGCCAGCAACAGTTCGTCGCCCATGAATGGAGCAATGACCTGGAGGGCCAGTGGCAACCCGTTTTTTGATTTTCCGGCCGGGATCGATACCGAGGGGAGCCCTGCGTTAGTCCAGGGCATATTCATAGCCGGATCACCCGTTGCAGCGATTCCTTCCGGAGCCGGACCATTGGCGGCAGGTGTCACCCATAAATCAACTCCTGCTTCTCGCAGGGTGGTTTCCAGCCAATCCCGCAGTTCTTTCTGCTGTTTAATAGCTTGGACCAGGTCTGCCTTCGAAACCTCTCTTCCTTCTTCTATAATCTCCCTGGTTTTTGGCCTATAGAGGTCGGCATATTTTTCGTAAAGGTCTTTATGTTCATTGGCCAGTTCTGCCGCTATAAGTATGCGGTGCCACCGGGCAATATCATCAATATCGTCAAGAATATTTATCTCCTTTACTTCATAGCCTTCTTCTTTTAACCGATCCAGTTGTTCATAGTAAGCTTTCAGCCCCTCTTCCGAAGCCTGTTCCAGGTATTTCCCTTTAGGAATGCCCAGAACAGGCCTGTAAGTAACATTGATATCCTGCCAGTTATAGCAGAGCACACTAGCTGCTATAAGCATACCCTCAATATCCTGGGTAAAACAGCCTACATGGTCTGCAGAGCGGGAAAAGTAGACCAGCCCTTCTGTGTTGATCCGGTTATAGCTCGGCTTATAGCCAATTACTCCACAAAAAGCTGCGGGCCGGTTAACCGAACCAATGGTCTGGGTGCCAAGGGTCAGAGGGCTGAATCCTGCTGCCACAGCCGCTGCAGAGCCACTGCTGGAGCCGCCCGGGGTGTGGTTTAGATTGTGGGGATTCCGGGTCGGTCCCGGCTCAAAATAAGCAAATTCCGTTGTTACTGTTTTTCCCAGGATCAGTGCTCCTTCCTGGCGCAGCAGCCTGACAGACTCAGCCTCCGGCTTGGTAAGCACCTCCGGATCAAGGTTAGAGCCAGCCCTGGTCTGAAAACCATCAACATGGTAGACATCCTTTACACCCAGTATTATGCCAAACAAAGGCGGCCTGGTTGCCGGATCAGGGTAGAGCTGTTCCAACTGCTCTGCTTCCTTAAGCAACCTTTCACGACGTTTTACCTCAGGTAGTAAAGACTGAACCTCAGTGTCGTTTTTTTCTAATTGATCACAGGTTTGATTAATATAGTTCTTTAAGTCAATTTCACCACTTTTTAATTCTCTGGCAATCTTAGCCAGGGGAGCCGGTTTTAAATACATTTAAAATCCTCCTTTAATAGTCCAGGGTAGCCAGAAAGGCTTTTAAACGGGCAGCCAGATCTTCCCTGCGCAGGGCATATTCAATGGTTGCTTCAAGGAAACCAATACGTTCACCAACATCATAACGGCGTCCTTCAAAGGTGTATGCCCAGACAGGTTGTTTGCGGGCCAGGGAATTTAATGCATCGGTAAGCTGGATTTCGCCCCCCGTACCGGGCGCTGTAGATTCAAGTATCGGGAATATTTCAGGATCAATTATGTAGCGGCCAAGAACCGCCAGGTCCGATTTTGCCTCTTCCCTTGGAGGTTTTTCAACCAGTTCTTTGACTCTTACTACCTGGCCATCTTCTCCTTCATGGTCAACCGCTCCATATTTGTGGATATGGTCATAACCAACCCGCTGCACTCCGAGAACTGTATTGCCCTTTTCTTCGTATATTTCCGCCATCTGGCCGATTACAGGCTTATCAGCATGAACAACATCGTCCCCAAGCAGCACAGCAAA
>PXBM01000281.1 GCA_003566935.1 Syntrophomonadaceae bacterium
AAAATATCTTCTCCAAAGATTGCCCATAAGACTGATGTTGGCGGAGTTGAAATTGGGCTGCACAGTGAAAATGAAGTAAGAAGAGCCTATAACAGGATCATGGAAAAAGTAACCCACTACCTGCCTGATGCGCCTATTTACGGCATTGAAGTGCAGGATATGGTCGACGATGGTGTAGAAGTAATTGTCGGCATGTCCAGGGATGTTCAGTTTGGACCGCTTTTAGTTTTCGGACTGGGCGGCATATACGTTAACCTGATTGAAGATGTCAGTTTTCGGCTGGCCGCATCCATGACAAACGAAAAGGATGTCAGGGAAATGATCATGTAGACCAAGGCTTACAATATGCTAAAAGGCTATCGCGGCAAAAAGCCAGCCGACATGGAGGCATTGACCGATACCATCCTCAGGACAGCCAGGCTGGTTACTGATTTTGCGGAGATAACTGAAATGGATATTAATCCGGTTCGTGTCCATACCAGGGGCTCAACCGCGTTGGATATTAAGATAACAATTGAACAGAAGGAATAAGATCCTGACGAGGTGATAAAAATGAAAGCGATCTATTTTTCCGGAAAAGCAGGCGGTGGGAAAACAGCCGCCGCCCTGGGTATCGGCATCAAGTTACGTGAAAAAGGCCTGAAAGTCTCATATTTTAAACCGATTGGTTTTCGTCGGGGTACAGTCAAAAAAGACGATGACGATGTTATGTTGATGCGTGATGTATTCGAGCTGCCTTTTAGCAGCGAAACTGTATCACCGGTAACAGTAAATGCCCATTACCTGACAGCACGATTTATGAAGGAAGACAAGGATTTGTACCCCAGGATCGAAAAAGCTTTTAAGAAATGCTCCGAGGGTTATGATGTGGTGCTGGTTGACGGCAGTATAGAACCATATGTAGGGCATAACCAGGGCCTTGACGATTTCGAATTGGCCACAAAGCTAAAAACTGCCGCCCTGCCAATAATCAGGGCCGACGATGACTTTCACATCGATCAAAACCTTCTCTACATGGATATCTGGAAAGACAACGATATAGAAGTGATCGGCACTATCTTCAATAATGTATCGCAAACGCAGTGGAACAAATGTAACAGTATTTATAAACCCCTAGTTGAAGAAAAAGGTTTTAACGTACTGGGTGTAGTCCCCTGCCAGGTTGAAATTTCTGCGCCAACAGTTAATGAGTTCTTTGATGTTTTAAACGGGGAACTTATCGCTGCGCCGGACCATATGAACCGCATCGTCGAAGATGTGGTTGTCGGCACCATGACTATTGAAAGCGCCCTCAGTTACCTTCGCAGGGCTCCCAATAAAGCGCTGGTTACCGGCGGTGACCGCAGCGATATGGCTTTAACTGCCCTGGAAACAAGCACCTCGGTCATTATCTTTACCGGTGGCCTATACCCGGATGTGCGGGTATTATCCCGGGCTGAAGAAAAAGGTGTCCCAGTAATTCTTGTCCATGAAGACACTTTTACAACAATAGAAAACCTGCAAAGCGTCTATCGCAGTATTCATCCGCAGAACCAGGATGCGATCAACCTGGTTAAGAAATCAATTGAGCAGCATGTTGACTGGGAAAGTGTATTGAACTTTGTTCAGAAATAATCTAATAACAATACAGTGTAATCAAAGACTCTTTTAGTGAAACTTAATAATTTGCTATTTAAAACAGTATTATAAACCTAAAATTAAGGGCCGGTGGTAATAACCACCAGCCCCTTTCTGATTTTTGTAACTATCCAAACTGCTTAAGAATACTGAAGCGAGCATAAAGTGCAGGCATGGGAATGCCAGTGAAGCAAAGTTGGTGCATCAAGCTAAAACTTTTTACTCACTTCTTGCGCTTAACAATCATTACATCTGTTTTGGCCTGGTGGGCAACCTTGTTGCTGACGCTGCCCAGGAAAAGCTCTTCCAGGCCGCCCCGGCCGGTATCGCCGAGTACAATTAAATCATAACCACCCTCATCTGCAACCTCACAGATTGTTTCGGCCGGTTTACCGCTCTCCAGCTTTGTCTCCACTTCCACCCCTTCTGATGCAAAGCGCTCTTTGGCCCTATTTAAATCTTCCTCTGCTTCACTGCTCACAGTTTTTAAAAGCTTATCAAGTTCATCTTTAGAGAGCCCTTCAGTACCTTTACGAAAAGGTATGGCTTCAACGATAGAAAGTATTGTTAGTTTGGCCTGCATCGCCTTGGCCATCGGTATAACTTTCTGTAATGACTGAAGGGAATATTCCGACCCGTCAGTCGCCAAAAGAATTTTATACATCTTTACAATCCCCTTTCTTTTAAATTAAGCCGGTTTTTTGTCTTCAATTTTTTCTTTAATAAAATACTCCAGTGAAAACACCCCGACTAAGAGGACCAGGCCGACAATATCCCATGTCAGGGTTGGCATCATCAGCATTACTGAACCAACAAACAGGATTATCCTGTGCCACCAGGGCATAACTCGAACAAAATACCCCTGCATGGCGGCACCGAGACCGGCGCAGGCAATAAAGGCGGTTACACAGACCAGGATAATCTCATGGAGTGGGCCGTCAAGCAGCAAGGCCGGCCCGAGAACAAATGCAAAAGGCACAATATAGGCTGTAATACCCATCTTGAATGCCTCAATCCCCGTGTACAGCGGATGCGCACCGGCAATACCTGCTGCAGCGTAGGCAGCCAGGCCGACAGGCGGTGTAATATCAGCATCTGTGCCAAAGTAAAGAATAAAGAGGTGTGCGGCCAGCAGTGGTGCACCTAGTGTTACAAGGGCCGGCGCAACCAGTGTTGCAAGAATAATATACTTGGCCGTTGTCGGTACGCCAATTCCTAAAATCAGGGAAGCAATGACAGTATAAAACATTCCGGCTAAAAGGTTTCCACCGGCAAGCATTTCAATCAGGGTTGAAAATTTCAAACCCAACCCGGTCATGGTGACAATACCGATAATAATACCGGCAACAGCGCAGGCGGCCACAACTTCAAGCGCTTTTTGCA
>PXBM01000099.1 GCA_003566935.1 Syntrophomonadaceae bacterium
GAGGAAACAGGCAAGGCCCAGGTTACCATCAATGTGTGCGACTTTAAAAAAGTGCCCCTGCACCGGATATTTGAGATAGTGAAGAGAGAAGCGGCCCGTTATGGTGTCGTAGTAATCAGCAGTGAAATAGTGGGGCTAACCCCGCTCGAGGCCCTGGTTGATGCAGCCGAATTTTACCTGCAGTTTGACGGTTTCGATCGCGGCCAGGTTTTAGAAAACAGGCTACTGGAGTGATTTATTGATGGATAATGATAAGCAGGGAAATGAGTTTCACCATTCAGATCAGGGTATGCCGGGGCACGAATTGAACCTGAAACCTGCAGCAAAGCCAGATCTAAGAGCAGCGATGCGTCTATACCTGGGTATTTTTGTTCTTTTAATATTTATCGGGTCTTTTGTCCAGGTTATGCATTTTGAAATCGGGATGATTATTACCCAGGTTCTTTTAATTCTATTACCTGCAATCTGGTTCTTGAAACGTTACGGTGTTGATAAGGTTAAGTTTGCCAGGCTTTATCCGCTAAAGCTTCAACTTGTTCCCACCATCCTGGTCCTGGCCGGTGTTATGTGGATTATTAACATGATTTTCGCAGCAGTCCTGGTAACCGGGTTGATGGAAATTGGTTATGAACCGATTGCTGTAATTGAGCCACCGCAGACTATTATGCAGTACCTTGGATATGTGCTTGTTTTATCTGTTTTTGCCGGTATCTGTGAAGAAGTGCTGTTCCGGGGGGCAATTATGCCCTCAATGGAAGAGCGCGGTATCGTACCGGCAATAGTTTTCAGCTCACTTCTATTTGCCCTCTTTCATATATCATTTCTCAACCTTTTCAGCACTTTTATGCTGGGCATAGTGATGGCCGTTTTGGTTGTCAAGACAGGTTCAATTTGGGCGGGTATTATTTACCACATGGCCAATAACTTTATTGCCGCAACTTACCTCTACATTGCCGGACAACACGAAACTGCCACTGAAGTTGATTTTCAGGCTATGCTTGCTTTAATTCCGCTGCTAATAGTTGCAGTTGTGGCGGCCTATTTCCTCTTCAAGTTGTTTCATCGGCAGACCGGAAGCAGGGCGCTGCTCGAGGACAGGAAAAACTGGCTGCCCCGCGGCTGGTTCAGCTTTGCTTTTGTTGCTGCTCTTTTCATTTTCCTGGTGATGGCCATGTTAGAGCTGGCAGTCGGCTTTGGCTGGTTTGACCTGGGCATGTAAATATACTTTCAAGGAGGAATGGAATCATGGGTTTGGAAGGCAAAAGAATTGCCATATTTCTGGAACAGATTTATGAGGATCCCGAGTTCTGGTATCCCTATTACCGTTTCCTGGAGGCCGGAGCGGAAGTAACTGTAATAGCACCCGAAGTAAAGGTTTATCAGAGCAAGCACGGATATCCGGCTAAAGCTGATCTGGCTGCTGCAGACGCAAAAGCCGGGGATTATGATGCAGTGATCATCCCTGGCGGGTATTCACCGGACCATATGCGCCGCTCAAAGGCAATGGTCGATTTGCTGCAGCAGGCCTATGATCAGGGCAAAATCGTTGCCTCAATCTGTCATGGCCCCTGGATGCTTGCTTCAGTGGGCGCAGTCAAAGGGAAGAAAGTAACTTCATTTTTCTCTATCAAGGATGACCTGGTCAATGCCGGGGCTGACTATGTTGACAGGGAAGTGGTTCGCGACGGCAATGTGATTACCTCGCGGACACCGGCCGATTTGCCGGCCTTTTGTAAAGAAATAATTGCGGCTTTGAATGGATAGGCTAATAAAGAGGCGGCGGGGTTAAAAACTTTCCCGCCGCTTTCTACTTTATATCCATACCTGCACTTTATGTTCGCTTCAGTTTTCTTCAGTAGGCGGTGTAGTTGCTTTTGCCTTGAAGAACGTGCCCCTTTCCCTTTTTTCAGCTTCTATTGCCCCTCTTGACTGCAGCAGGTTTAAATATTTTTGGATTTCCGCCGGTCTTAAGTTTAAGGCTTGCTGCAGGTCCGAAACTGTGCAGGGTCTGCGGCGCAGGGTATTTAAAATGCGGTTGCTCTGTAAGCTTTTTATTGAGGACACCTTGTGTTCCGGTTTAAAGGCGCCGATCAGTTCTGCATTGCCCAGGTAATCAGCTATTTCCTGCAGTCTTTCCTTAGGAGCAGTTTTAACCCACTCTTCTGTGCCCGGCCTGTCCAGCGTTCCGACCTGGACAAGGTCGGGTTCTATTTTTTCGAGGGCTTCTTTTAACAATTTTAGTTCTTGTGGGGTATCGTTAATTCCCGGTACGATTAATACTTCCATGATCATAAGTCCCTTGTATTCATGGCGCAGCGTGATCAGGGCTTCGATTATTTCGCTGCAGTTGAGGTTTTTAGCTGGCCGGTTGATTCGGTTAAAGGCGTCACTGCAGGCTGAATCGAGAGAAGGGACAATCAAGTCTGTCCTTAAGACTCCCTTCCGAACAGCAGGATCAGTAAATAAGGTTCCGTTTGTTAAGAGGCAAACTTTGTATTCGGGATAATTATCTTTAATGTAATCAATTACAGCTCCCAACCCGGAATGCAAAGTAGGTTCACCGGATCCAGAAAAAGTAATGTAGTCTAGGTCCGGTTTTGAGGCAAGGTAATGTTCCAGTTCGGCAATCACATCTTTAACAGGCACGTATTCCTTACGGGTGACAGTGAGGTTGGTGGTTTCCCCGCATTCGCAATAGATACAGTCGAGAGTGCAGGTTTTGTGGGGGACCAGGTCTACACCGAGTGAAAGGCCTAACCGGCGGGAAGGAACCGGTCCAAATAGGTAACGGTATTTCATTAAGGCACCTGCCTTCTTATATTATTAACCACTTATTCTATTCTACATGATTCAATTTGCTTTTTCATGGTGCAGGAAAGTTTTTATAAAAGTTATTGATTTATACCCGCAAGAGGTTTATAATGATAATAGATATATACCCAATATATTTTAGGCGGTAATTGCTAAATGGAGGTTAAGAGATGGAAAGCAGCAGA
>PXBM01000049.1 GCA_003566935.1 Syntrophomonadaceae bacterium
AAGCCGGCAAAATCTATTTCGCGTGGGTAAGAACTGGCTCCGGCAATAATTAAGCCCGGTTTTATTTCCCGGGCAATATCCCTTACCCGGTCAAGATCAAGCAGGCATGAATCAGGCTCTAATTTATAACTAAATGAATCGTAATAGCGGCCGGAAATGTTAACTTTACTACCGTGAGTCAGGTGGCCTCCATGGCTTAAATCCATACCGAGGATACGGTCGCCAGGCTTTAAAACAGCCAAAAATACAGCCATATTAGCTGATGTCCCAGAATGCGGTTGAACATTTACGTGCTCAGCATTAAATGCAATTTTAGCCCTACTGCAGGCAAGGTCTTCTATGCGGTCAACACATAAGCATCCTCCATAATAGCGGGCCCCTGAATATCCTTCCGCGTATTTATTGGTAAGGACCGAACCCTGGGCTTCAAGAACAGCTTTGCTGACCAGGTTTTCGGAAGCAATCATGATCAAGTTGTCCTGCTGTCTTTGCTGCTCAACTGATATGGTTTCATGAATCTCGGGGTCAACAATTTTAAGCGGATCGGCTGCAGGTTTGTTTTTTAGTTTTCTCATGCTGTCGTCTTCATCTCCATTATTTATTTTTCTATAAACTCAATCTTATCAAGGCGACGCTTGTGCCTGCCTCCATCAAAGGTCTCGGTAAAGAAAGCCTCAACAATATCTACCGCCAATCCCGGTCCTATAACTCTCGAACCCATGGTCAGGATATTGGCATCATTATGCTTACGGGCACATTTTGCAGAATAAGGCTCCCCGCACAATGCAGCCCTGATCCCTTTATGCTTATTAGCAGCGATAGACATGCCGATACCGGTGCCGCAAATCAAGATTCCGCATTCACATTCACCGGATAGAACAGCATTAACCACGGAGACAGCAATATCGGGATAATCAACGCTATCTTCAGACGATACACCACAATCCAGAAATGATTTGTCTCTGGCGCCAAGATGTTCTGCAATATATTCTTTTAAAGAAAAACCGGCATGATCACTGCCCAGGGCTACTTTCATTTCGGGACCCCTCCTTTAATTTGCTCACAAGTTTCTTTACACTAGAACGAATATCCTCCAGGACCTGGCGATATTTGTTCGGACCGTATCCTGCAGGATCAGCAATATTACAGCTGCTGCCTGCCTCACCTACGTATTCTTTAAAAATGAAAGTTTTATTGGCAGCACGTGGAAAACGGGCAAGCAGCTGGCGCTTATGATCGTCTGTCATAACCAGGATCAGATCTGCATCGTCAATAAGGTCCAGGTCAATTGTTTTGGCTTTATGGTGACTGAGGTTTGGCTCGTCCTGACTGAACATTTTTTTTGCCGGTTCAGATGCTTTTTCCCCAGCTACTGCAGAAAGACCTGCTGAAGTAACCTCAGTCTCAAAAGGAAGATCTATATTCTCCAGTTCATATTTTAATAATGCTTCTGCCATCGGACTGCGACAGGTGTTTCCAGTGCAAATAAACAGAATTTTTAGCAATGACTTCCCCCCTTATACTCTCAAAACTCGGGTAGCCGCTTTTTTCAACCGGTTCATAATTGCCAAACCAATTCCTGAAAAACTGACTTCCTCGGCAATAATAATATCAACACCTGCTACATCCATCCTGCGCAAATAACTGTATAACATTGCTGCAAGTTTTTCAGGATCAACGTTGTCCTTCAAACGGTGGTGCATAGAAATGTTCAACAAACCGATTACAAAACCCTTCCTGCGATAATATCGGGCCAACTGGTTAAGCATCTGACGTCTCATGGTTTCACGTCCTGTGATAAGGATCAAGGGAGCTATAGGTGTATAATGCCGGTATTTCATCCCTGGGGAAGCAGGTTGAAGACTATTAATTCTATCAACAGCCACACCAATAATGCGATCAAGAGCTTTTTCCAGATCTTCCCTCGGCAGGCCACCCGGACGAAGTATTAGCGGAACTGGCCCGGTCAAGTCAAGCACAGTGGATTCTATGCCAATCTTACAAATACTGCTCCTAATAACAGCATCTACTTTGCCTGTCAAATCCTCAAGGACATGCCGGTAACTGGTCGGGCTAGGACGACCGGATTTGTTAGCGCTGGGTGCGGCCACAGGCACACCGGCCAGATCAATTAAGGCCAGGGCAACCGGGTGATCGGGCATTCTGACTGCTACAGTCGGCAGCCCTGCACTTACCTCTGCAGGAATATATTCAGACCTTTGAAGAACCAGGCTTAGCGGGCCGGGCCAAAATTTATCAGCCAGAAACTTCGCTTCATCAGGAATTTCACGGGCAACACGGCTTAGCTGATTGCGGTCAGATAAGTGAACGATCAGGGGATTATCTGCAGGCCTGCCTTTCGCTGCAAAAATACTTTTTACTGCTTCTGCGTTTGTCGCTGCCGCACCCAGTCCATAAACAGTTTCGGTTGGAAATGCAACCAGACCGCCCTGCTTTATAATGGCTGCCGCTTTTGCCAGGGACTCCCGGTTGTCGTTAAGCAGCAGAGTGCCTTTTGTTTGGACCACCTGGATAATCACCAAACTTTCGAGGGTTTAAAGAAAGGGCCTGCGGTTGAATCTACTCTTCCAGAACAAGGTCCGCAATATTGTTGGCATGATCACCGATCCGTTCAAGGTTGCTTAAAAGATCAAGGAATAATACTCCGGCCTGGGGATAACATTTCTTAGTGTTAATTCTGTCGATATGCCTTTTACGAAGCTTTTTTTCAAGCTCATCGACTTCATCATCTTCTTTAACCACGTGTGCAGCCAGTTCTTTGTCGTCATGTTCCATGGCATTGATAGCCTGGCCAAGCATGTTATCAACTTTTTCATATAAAAGAGTGATCTCTTCCAGAGCTGTAGCTGAAAAAGGCAGGCGTTCTTCTGTCTTCATCTCTGATAACTGCATAATATTTTCTGCATGGTCACCAATTCTTTCCAGGTCATTTGCTGCAGACATAAGGTGCCCAACTTTTTTTGACTGC
>PXBM01000225.1 GCA_003566935.1 Syntrophomonadaceae bacterium
GGAGAAGATCCTCCGCCGGATAACGGAGAAGACACTCCTCCGGATAATAATGATCAACCCGGGGAAGGGGAAAATGGACAGGGAGGTAATGGGAATAGTGATCCGCCACCCCGCTGGTGGGAAGAATTTTCCGGTGAAAATAATAATCAGCAGTAAACATAGGTCTGAAGGTATAGCTTTAATTCTAGCGAATAACTAATAAAACACTTAGAGGAGGTGAAGTAATGGACGATACAAAACCGATAGCAGTACAGGCACCTAACAATACCCTGGGTACAGTAGCCCTGGTTTGCGGGATACTGGGTGTGCTTCTATTTTTCTGCTGTCCCTATTTATCAGTGGTTTTGGGCCTGGTAGCCCTGGTTTGCGGTATCCTGGCCAACCAGCAGCAGCAGAAGTATGCCCTGGCAGGGATAATCCTGGGGATAGCTGCGTTAGTGCTTGGCATTATATTTGCCATTATCGGGCAGCTATTTTTTACGGAATTTTTTCATATGATTCAACAAGAAATGATTTATTAAAGGGAATGAAAGTTAATGGCAAGGCCGGTAACAAAACCGTGGTTTGAGCGCAGCTTGTTTTTATTAACTGTAGCCATTCTTATCCTGGTTTACTTCTATGTAGCGAACAGCGAATTACGCGATCTGGTCCGCCCCCACCATTGTTTTTTTAATCAGGCATTCGGTTTGTTATGTCCTGCCTGTGGGGGCACCCGGGCCATGGTTCACCTCTTTAACGGGCAATTTATGCCGGCTGTAAAAAGCAATCTCCTGGCCGTGGTTACCCTGCCCCTTGTCTTGTACGCCTTTATTCTGGTCTTCCGCCTCGCTTTCGACAACCGCTTTACTCCTGCAGATATCCGCATCACACCTTTCTGGATCTGGTCATACTTCGTTTTTGTCCTTCTCTTCTGGTTTGTCAGAAATATTCCAGGTATGGTAATAATCAGGCCATATTTATAGTTCCTTCACTTATCCCAATAAATTGAAAAATAGCTCTTAAAATACCATAAATGGCACTGGCATTATTGAAAGAAAATTGGTATATTGGCATGTTTTTAGATATCCGGAGATTCAACTTTTTGTGAGGCAATAGCCTATAGTTTAGATATTAAAACTTATAAAGGCCTGCCAACCGAAGTCATATATATGACAAACTCTTCTTCACCATCAACACCGATGATCTGTTCTACTTCTTCATCGAAGAAAGCACCGATCTGGCAGCTGCCCAGTTCGCAGGACACAGCGGCCAGGGCCGTGTTCTGGGCGATATGCCCGGCATCAAGGTAAATGTAGCGGTAAGCTCTCTGGTCATATTTCCACTTGGAACGGTCAATCATTGCCGTCCAGACCAGGTTAAAGGAGGCATCTCGCATCATTTTCTGACCCAGGGCGGCCCGGGCCAGGTCAAGGCCAAAATTACCTTCTTTTAAGAGAATCAGGCTGTGATATGAAACCTGGTAATGGTAAACCCCGGCCGGAAAGCCATCAACATTGTTGATGACGCAGTAGGTCTCAATCGGGAAAAGCCCGCCTGCCGAAGGAGCAGTGCGAAACTGGTGGTATTCCGTGCTCAGGCTTATGCCCTGGGATGCCCAGAGGACCTGGGAGAGCTTACTGCCCGAAACTTTATCCGGATTGTAATTGCGAACTGAGCGTCTCTGCTGCAAAAGGTGATAAAGTGGTTCACCACCAGAACGGTCAGGTTTTTCCAGATCGAAACGTTTCAGATTTGACGGGTATTGTTTGTATAGAGGCGGTTTCCTGTCCCAGTCCAGCGATTTGCCGCCGATGGTGTCCCTGCTGTACTTGCTTAACCTTTGGTAATCATCTCCGTAGCTCATTGTATCCCTCCCAGACTAATCTATGCGTGCTATTCGGTTCCGCTCAGCCTTCTTAACCTTTTAAATGGAGCGTCAGTTTTTTTCACATGGGACTAAAGTGCACATATTGTTATATCCAAGTCATTGGACTTGTAAATCGATTCTTTCTTCACTACAGCTTCTTATTCCTGCTAAAAAAAATTGCAGGTTATTACCCAGTATATCTTAATTGTGATTTGCTATTATTGTATAATTCATATATTATGGATCGCAAAAAGATGATTTGAAAAGACACTTTTTAAGCTGACAAGGAGTTGAATATTTTGGGTAACAATTACGGCAATTTGAATGCCCTTAAGGTAACCATGCTAATAGAAGACTATTCAGGCTATGATGAAGGTTTTCTGGCCCAGCACGGCATTTCCTTCCTGCTGGAAGCCAAAACCGTCAAAGGCAGCAAAACTATTCTTTTTGATGCAGGCCATTCGGCTGACCCGATCCTGCACAATATGAAGATGTTGGGCAAAGATCCCTCTGCCATAGATCTGGTGGTTTTATCTCACTGTCACAGTGACCATACCGGCGGATTAATCGGCATACTGGAAGCAATTGGTAGGAAGCGTGTGCCTGTTATTGCTCATCCTGCCATTTACCGATCCAACTTTGTACTTAAGCCAGCTTTTAAATCTTTCGGAATGGGCCCGGCTAACAGTGCAGAGTTAATAGAAAGTGCCGGTGGTGAGATGCTCCTTGTTGCTGAACCTCTTGCCCTGGCGCCGGGCATTGTGACAAGCGGTGAAATAGCTGATAAAATAGACTTTGAAGAGAACCCCACGCTTTCTATGCTTACCTTGGACAAAGGGGAAATGGTTCCAGATCCAATGCCCGATGACCTCTCCCTGGTCTTTATTTTAGATGAAGGGCTGGTTATTGTTACCGGTTGTTCACATGCCGGGGTGATCAGTATTATAGAAACTGCTGTCCGGATGACCGGAGTTGAGAGGATAACAGCGGTAATCGGTGGATTTCATTTAATTGACGCCGATGATGCCAGAATTGAAGCAACGGTTAAAAAAATGGCTGACTACAATATTGGCAGGATTTACACCGGTCATTGCACAGGGCTGAAGGCCGAGGCAAGGTTGCAGCA
>PXBM01000201.1 GCA_003566935.1 Syntrophomonadaceae bacterium
ATTTCATCACTTGCCAGAAGAGCTTCTGCCAGGTCGGCTCCTGAGGGAGATGACATTATTATGAGCGATTACCTTTAGTAACGAAGCAGTTTAAAGGATTAAACTTGCTAATTACTGTTGCAGGACAAGGGGTTTTTTTGCAGAATTTAGAAAGAAATCTGTATGCTTAAAACTGTTTTTCTGAAGCAGGAGGGGATATATTGACTGTCAGATCACCCCGCTGTAATCACCCTGAAGCGATAACAAACATATTGGTCAGGATTATTGAAAAAACACCTTTGGGTGGGGCTACTATTGAGGACCTTGAAGCAGCATACGAAGAAATTAAAGGGACTGTTCCTTCGAGGAAAACAATTTACAGGGCTTTGGAACGGCTTGAATTGCTATTTGATCCACTGGCTCGCGGTGAAGATTCGGAAGAAGAAGGAATTCCCGATCAGGATCGTTATCCATGGCTTGATGACCAGCTGCCAGCGCCCCTGGTCAGTATCAAAAGAATTAAGCGTGATCGAAAGACATATTACCTGCTGGAAGGACAGCAGGTAGATAGTTCATTTGACCTGAATGAATCGCTTTACGCTGCCCTAAGCCTTTATCCCCAATACCGGGGTATGCTTAAGGATGCCTATTACAAGGTGATGCGTAAACTGCTGGCCGAGACCCTTTCCGGAGTAAGCATCTACAACCTGCTCATTAATGAAATTGAGAACCATGTCCACGTATGCGAACCGGCTCCGGCCGATCCGGATCGGTTTGCCGCAATGGTTAGTGAAATATTCAGCGCATTGCGCTGCAGGAAGCGGATCAGGATTAAGTATCTGCGTACTTATGATGGCAAGGAAACTGAAAGGATTATTGAGCCGTACGGGCTGTTAAACCGTTTTAATAATTATTACCTGACCGGTTACTGCCTTAGCAGCAAGGGTAACCGCATATTCCATGTAGTTCATATCCGTGATTTAAAGGTTATTCAGAATTCCAGCTATAAAATGCCCTCTACATACTCTTTAAAGCGGGCATACAGCCAGGCCTGGGCAACATGGACATCAGAGGGTGGTGCGAAGCTTGAAACAGTTCGTTTAAAGGTTTGCTGTGGAACCGCAGAAAGGTTTCGTGCTATTAACTTTCACGAATCACAGCAGGTCAAAGAGCTGGATGATGGTGGCGTTGAAGTTGCCTATCGCTTAACGGGAGCCAACGAAATGATCCCATGGCTAGCCAGCTGGGGGCCTGATGTTACCGTCCTGGAGCCAGAATGGTTGTGTAAAGAAACTGAAACTTACCTGAAAAAAGCCCTGGCTAATTATGTGCAAAAGCATTGATATGTAAATACATGATTTTATTTTAGATAACACTGAAAGTGAGTGTTTATGTGGAAAAGGCAAATTACGACCTGATCTGTATCGGCGGGGGTGGAGCAGCCATCCTGGCAGCGATTAATGCTGCAGCTGACGGTTTAAATGTGGCCCTTGTTACCAAGGAATACCCCGGCTTTGGTAATACCCGCCTGGCTGTGGGAATGGCTGCCTATCCCGGTTTAGTTGCCGCGGATACTGCAGAAAAATTTGCAGAGGATTTAATTAATAGTGGTGAAGGGATCAGTGAAAGAGAATTTGTTCAAAACTTTTCAAAAGAAGCAGCCACTTACGTTCAGGCACTTGAGAATTTGGGGCCAATCTTTCGCCGCGATGAAAATGGTGCAATTTCAGATAAAGTTGTTGAAAGAACCGTTGGTCACAGTCAGCCGCGCTCTATAGCAAACTACGGGGGAGGGGTCTTGCTGGGGTCAAGCTTGAAGAATGCATTGTGGCGCTACGGTGTTAATGTATACAGTCAAACAGCTGCTCTTGAGCTTATAAATGTTGATAACAAGGTATGCGGCCTGCTGGGGCTGAGCTTGTTGGACAGGAGTTTTATAGCATTAAAAAGTAAAGTGATTATAATAGCTTCCGGGGGATGTGGTGCGCTATATTATCCCCACAGCACCAACAGCCGCGGAGCGGTTGGCGACGGCCTGACCCTTGCTTTAAAAGCGGGGGCGGTCCTGTGGGATATGGAGCAGATCCAGGCTATTCCTTTTGGCTTAACCAGGCCTCGTTCTATGATTGGAGCCCTCTGTGGAGAACCTTCTACTGCAGGTCCGGCCGGTCAACTGCTTGATGGCCGGGGTAGTGTTTTGCTTGAAGCAGGGATTAACAAAATGACCCGGGCAGAGCTAACCAGGGCTATGATGGAGGCAATCAATGCCGGGCAAACTGATGCTTGCGGAGGCTTAACCCTGGACTTAAGGCCCAACCTTAAACTTAAGAATGGCGAGCAAATATACAAATCTATTCGCAGCAGCGGTATTTTCGATATTGTAAAAATAGCTTATGGCTCAGAGGCATACCGGTGGGAAGAGCCCTGGAGTGTTATGCCTACTTTTCACTTCCAGCTGGGAGGAATCAGGGTAAATCAATCCGGTGAAACAGGTGTCAGTGGGCTGCTGGCGGCCGGGGAAATCCGGGCCGGGCTGCACGGCGGAAACAGGCTGGGCTCAGTGGCTTTAAGCGAAGTTTATATGACCGGTACGAAAACCGGTCGGTACTCAGACAGCTATATAAGCAAAAGCATAAAAGCGGTTGATCTGGATGATCAAGCTTTTGAAGCAGCCATTGAAAAAACTTCCCAGGAGTGGAAGGTACTGCTTGCAGGACAGGGAGCACATAATCCCATCCACCTGCGCAGCGAACTTGAAAGGCTGATGTGGCAGATGGCCGGCCCGGTCAGAGAAGAGGGTTCGTTGCTGGAAGCGCTTTCTGTGATTGACCGACTTGCTGTTTGCAGCAAAGATCTAGCTATAAATCTTGAGAAGGTTTTAAACCGGCAGCTGCTTGATGCTGTTGAGCTAAATCTGATGCTGCCGGCAGCCAGGGCAGTTGTTTTAAGTGCTCTTGAGCG
>PXBM01000223.1 GCA_003566935.1 Syntrophomonadaceae bacterium
CGCAATAGATATCCATGTTCAGGATAATGCGGGCTGAAGCAATAGCAGCCATTAGTTCATCGTCGTTGGCATCGACAATACCGGCGTCCAGTCCGTTAGCCATAGCCATAACGGCAAAGGTGCGGTTGATTAGTTCGCGGTTCTTGGTGCCCTGGGAAACGTTACTTAGACCGACCACGGTTTTCGGGGCAGGATCTGATATAAGCTTGATTTCGCGCAGGGTGCGCAGAACCTCGGGGCCGTGATCCTGGGCTACGTTACAGGGCAGGACCAGTGGGTCAATGTAGAGCATGTCGGGAGAAATCCCGAAAGCGTCCGCTGTTGCCACCAGTTCCGCAGCAAAACCGATCCTGCTGTCGGCATCCTTGGGGATACCTTCTTCATTCATGGTTAAAGCAATAACTTCGGCGTTATGCTCTGCTGCCATGGCAAAGACTCGCTCCATCTTCGGCATTTCTGCCGGAACAGAGTTAATCATGGCTGGATTCTTGCAAACTTTAAGGCCTGCCTCAATGGCATCGTATTTGGTTGAATCAAGGCAAAGGGGCAGATCGCTGGCCTCCTGGGTTACTTCTACCAGCCATTTCATAGCTTCCACCGGCTCGGTGGAGCTGGGGCCTACATTTATATCGAGGTAGTGAGCTCCGTTGTGTTCCTGTTTTTTTGCCCATTCAGTAACCGCTTCCGGGTTGCGGTCATTGATGGCTTTAGCAATATCTTTAAACATACCATTAATACGTTCGCCGATAATTATCATTAGGGTGCCTCCTTTAAATTTCAAAAAAATATCAGGGCAGGAAGGGCAGGTAAACCCTTGCCGTGAGAAATATTTCACACTTCGTAACTACTTAGTATAGACTACTGAGCCAGGGGGACAGTTCCATTGGCTTCCTTCTGGAAGTCAGAAATCAGAGGTCAGAATCAAGATTTACTGGTGACACTCGAACCGTCCCCTTTGCTCAGCATAACGTCAACACTACAAATTGGGCAGATTAGTTAACACAATCTAGGTATATTAGCTACTAGTAGCTGTTATCCTGCATTAAATCGTCAATATTGCCTTTTGTTATCTTAAGAGCGTCCGGGTGACGCATCACCATGATGTTAATACCTGACTGCAGGTAAGCCATGGCTGTGGTTGCTTCCCAGAGCATACCGCGCTCTTCCTGCTCGCCCCAGCCGGGCTCTTCTTCTTCAGATGTATTAGCTTCCTTGGTCCGCCAAACCTCTAACCCAATATTCCCGATCATCGGCATGGCCAGCATTTTATCACCCTGGAGAGCGCCATTGCGGGCCCGCTCCATAATCGAGTATGAATACTCAATGCCGTAACCCAGTGCAGCTACGGTTGGATCAATGATGATCCTATTGGCCATTGCTGTGCTCATCTCGGCAATTAAAATGTTAAGCTGCTTGCAGATGTTAATATCGATCGGTGACTGGGCAATAACCAGGTGGTTGTTAGCCATGCAGGCGCTGGTTACAGCCTTGTAGTCTTCAAGCTCTGCCACACCGAGCAGCAGGTTTTCACCGGCAGCCGCTTCGGCAACGGGCCCATAAATCTTGGCATCTTTCTCAGATTTACCGCAGCCAACTACTATTACGGGAACGCCTACTGCATCAAGAACTTTCTTCACCGCTGCCACGCAGTCTTCCGGTGAAGCATCTCTTATGTCAGGATCTGCTCCCTTGAGTCGGATCTGAATCAGGTCCGCACCGTATTCATCAACACATTTTTTAGCCCACTTGCCCGGATCGTCCCAGACATCTCCGTAAAATTTTTCGAAACAGTCATCCCAGTCCTCGGGAGCTGTATCCCAGACCTCCAGGGCTAAAACCGGGCGGTTGGGTATTTCACCTTCAAAGTGGAGGTAAGGCAGCGCAGATTCGCCACCAACAGTTATGGTGTGATCGCGGGTGCCTCCATCATCCTTGGTGGCGCCAAGGGTGACCTCGCCTACTTTACTTCTATATTTTTCCTTAAGGATTTCTACAGCCATATAAATACTCCTTTCATTTGGTTATCCTAAACAAACCCGGGCATGATTTATGATGCCCCAGGCATTATTTACGCAAAGTTATCTTTAGCGAACTTGGTGATGCCGGATGCTTCACGCGGCCCGACAACAACTTCCCAGCCTGATTCTTCTTCCAGGGCGCCCTTAAGTACGGCAACATGGCCCGGAATAACGATCTTGCGGTGCTTAACTTTATCTTCAAGACCGCAGCCTTTTATCGCTTCGGTAATTGTTTCGGCAGAAAACTTATTGTCAGCGTATGCGGTTAGAACCGAAACCCCGCCGGTATCAACCGAAAGGATGCGGCTTGGAATACGTGAGCTTTCCACTTCACCTTCGACGATAAAGTAAGTGAGCGAGAAGTTGGTAGTCAGGTATACCGGTGAATCTTCAGTCGGCTCGCCAACGTCGTACAGCTTAGCTTCAACAGCAATCGGTTTTTGCGGGTCAGTGTAGAGGTTGAGGCGCCATGATAATAGCGGCAGGAGCTGCTGCTTTTCACAGGCTTTCAGGACAACTACATCGGCATACTTACTAAGGTAAACGCCGGCCTGAACAACTTCTTCACGCGGATCTTCCTTGGTAGCAAAAGCAATCGTCGGATAACCAAAGGGGCGGAATTTCTTCCTGACGGCCAGGCGGCGGAACTGGGTTAAATCTGCCAGCACCTTGCTGGTTTCGCGCGCTCCGCTGTCGAGAACCAGGTCCTTGTGACCGAGCCCTTCAACTTTACCTACCAGTTCAGCAGTTTCATTTAAGTCTTTCCCCTGAACAACCAGCGGGCACTCCTTACCCTTGGCCAGTTCAGGCATTTTCTCGTAGTTGGCTGCTGTGGCAGCGCAAACCAGCGGTTTACGGTCAGCAACAACCTCAAGCGCTGCTTCCATTGCAGCAGGATCATCTGCCATTAATAC
>PXBM01000031.1 GCA_003566935.1 Syntrophomonadaceae bacterium
GTGGGTATAATGTTCGAATTCCTGCCCCCAGCTGGCCCGCACCCCGGCCTGGGCTGCCTGGTGGAAAACCCACTGAATCCCTTCACTTTCCAGCCCGGATTGTTCTATACCTGTAATATCTACACGCAGAAGCTTGAAAGAAGGGTTCTGCATTAAATCTTCTACATTTTTTTCCTTGATAGCCCGGTCATAGTAGTCGGCAAAACAGTCGACTCCGATTACCCGGCAGCCTTCGCTTAAAAGGCGACGGCAAAGATGAGACCCGATAAACCCGGCAGCCCCGGTGACCAGGCAGGTTTTATTATGTGCCAACACTTCTCCCCCTATTCAATTATTATCTATCTTGTGAGCAGGTTAATTTGATTATTGATTTCCTAACCAAACAATTGCTTCAGTAAAAATCATTAATCAGTGTATCTTTATATTCACGGTCAACTTCCAAATAATATGTTTCACCGCCGTCCATGGTAAAATACTCACCCTGGATAGAATGGTCGCTGATCGCATCAGCTTCCAGGCGCTCACCGGCAAATAGGGTCAGGGCGGCAACCTGGTTAAAGCTCAGGTCGGTATGAACATGATCGCGATAAGCTGCATAGGATGGGAGCACGTAATTAAAAAGTCCCATCTCATGGAAATATTCAAAGGTAGCCAGCAGCAGTGACCTCTGGCGCTTCATTCGGTTCAAATCTTCACGAGCATCCGGCTCGCGGTAAGTCAGGTAGGTCAGGTAACCCTGGCCATCCAGAAGCTGCGGGCCGGCCTCAAGCGATTCCTGGGGAGTAAACCCGATCATCGTTTCCTCAACTTCATAGTAGACGCCGCCCATGGCATCGATCAACTGTTTTAACCCGACTATATCCATAGCAATGTAATAGTCCAGCTCTATTCCATCAAGCAGGTTACCCAGGGTTTCGATAGCATAACGCAGGCCTTCTTCGTGCTGCTTTTCTCTGCCTGCATGCTCATATTCTTCATATCCATAGCTGTATGATTGGCGGATCCGGTCCTTCACCCCGCTATGAGCTATATCCACATAGGAATCGCGTGGCACCGCCAGGAGGGTCAGGTTATCCTGGTCAAAATTTACCGCTACTACCAGGATCGTATCAACATAGTAAACATCACCGAAGGTGTTATCTTCATCACGGTTATGCAGCCCCAAAAAAACCACATTGACCACTCTTTCCTCAAAATAGTCCTCAACCTCGCCTGAATCGCGGAAATCGTGGCTGAACAATGTGGCCGGAGCATAATAAACCTGGTAAAAACCGTAAAAAATGATCATGAAAGAAACCAGGATTATTGAAGAGATAATACCCAGGGAAATATATAACCTGTACTTGCGGGAAATATTGTTCAAATACTTACACCTCGCCCGCCAGACCGAAATCAGTCACCGGCATTCCTGGGGCCGGCGGATATTGTAAGATCTACTCCAGAGCCGACTGTCGTCACAGAACCGGAAAAGGGCCTGCTGTAAATAATCAAGCCTTCATCAAGGAAGTTATAATGCCTGCTCGTTACTTCACCAACTTCTAAACCAAGTTCCCATAATAAAAGCTTGGCTTCGTTCAACGTCATGCCCTCCAAATCAGGAACCTGCACCCTTTCGTTAATACCAGGAGCCGTCAAGGAAGTGTCGTTAGAATCTTCTGCCTGATCATCTTCCCTGTCCCACTGCAGCCCATCACCTAAATCTTCACGTTCTTCACGATCCTCGCGTTCCTCGCGCTCACCATTGCCCCAGCGCTCTTCAAGTTCTTTCTGGCGCTGCTCTTCAATATATTCAGGACTATCCCTCAGGACAATCTGCGGCCAGGGTTCAGCTTCAAACCCGAAAACTTCCCTGATTACCTCGCGCCGGTCAGAATCGGAAAGAACCTGGTAATAGATCCCGTCTTTCATCTGACCTCCACCCTGAAGGGTATAAAAATTTAGGGTTTCATCCAGGTCAGAAATATCCAGTTCCAGGGTATAGTAAGCGAGGGCGGCAATCTGGGTATAGCTGAGATCGGTCTCAACATAATCCTTGTAAATCCGGTAAGTGGCTGGAATATCGGATATTTTTCCTTCCTGCCGCAGGTAAATTAAGGTTTCACGCAGCAGGTTCATCTGGCGGTCCATCCGTCCGTAATCCTGGCCGGTTTTATCATCACGGTACTGCAGGTAGCGCAAGTAAGTTTTACCGTCCATTATTTGCGGGCCTTCGGGAACCAAAACCCGGCCAACTTCCCAGTGTTTGTCGATGATCTCCTCTTCAACCTCGTAATATATACCACCCACGGCATCTACTAATTTAATCACAGAATACATGTCAACAGATACATAGTAATGAATGGGAATACCACCGAGTACGTTACTTACTGTCTGCAGGACGGTTCTGATTCCTTCTTCATGGCGTTCGCCCTCCTGGGCGCGGTAATAACCGGAAAAGTAGGAGTGGTTAACCTTATCATAATAACCGCCCGTGCCGTAAATCGGCACATAGGAATCTCGCGGGATCCTCACCACGTAGACTTCCTCTGCATCAAAATTAATCGAGAATATGGCCAGCATATCGGGTCGGAACAGGTATTCCCCGTATGCTTCGCGGTCCCAGCCCCGGTCAAAGCCCAGCAGGGCAATGTTCAGGCTGCGCTCAGAAAAAGCAGCATCAAAATCAACGCCATATTCTTCTTCAAAAACCTGGTCTTCCAGGAGGACCCGCTCGGCTTCCTGCACTTCGCTGTAAAAGTTCATGGCATAAACTCCGGCGGCAATAAGCAGGATAAGCAGCACTCCGCCAAAAGCAATGAGAAGCTTTTTACCCCTACTTAAAGGCTGCCTGGTTTGCTGGTTTTGCGAGTCTCCGTCCCGGTCAGTATTAAAAGTCCCTTCCAGATCTTCTATCCAGTTTGGCTTTTCCTGATCAGGATCCGAAGAA
>PXBM01000186.1 GCA_003566935.1 Syntrophomonadaceae bacterium
CGGTCAACTTTCCGACAAATTCAGGCCATTTTTCTTTATTCAACAGCATCGCTGACATATCACCCACCTCTAAAGTATGAAGTCTTCGGGATCATCAGGCTTAAAGCTGGCCTGGAACGGTTCTGCTTCGGGATCGACTCCCGGTTCAAAACCGTATTTGTCCCTTACATCCCGGGCCAATTTGCGATTAATTTTGCCCAGGGGAATATTAGCCGGGCAGACCCGTTCACACTCGCCGCATTCTATGCAGCGACCGGCCAGGTGAAAAGCCCGTGCAATATTAAAAGCAGTATTCTCGGAAAAGTTGACCGACCGGTTCACCCAGGTCGGGTTAAGGCGATCAAGGATACAGTCCTGGCAGTAACAAAGCGGACAAACGTTACGACAGCTGTAACAGCGCACACATTTATCAAATTGCTCCATCCAGTACTCCAAGCGGCTACCTACATCTTTAGCCTCTACTTCTTCAACACCTTTATCTTCATCCAGCTCCCAGGTTTCAACCGGTTTGCCAAGCATTTCATCACTGACTACCGGGTTAGGGTAACGGCAAAGACGGCATTTTTCTGCCAGCAGTTCATCCCTGGAAATTTTAGTTTCTTCTCCATTCCGGATAAGCAGGAAATCTTCTCCGTCCCATTTCATTTCAGCCGGTTCTTCAGTTTCCGGGGATTTTTCAGCAAGCAGGGCAGAATCAACTACTCCCGGACAGGGACAACCGATCACAACAACTTCATCGCGTTCAATGCCTTTTTCTACCAGGAGCTGGGTAACAGCCCTGCTGTCGCATCCTTTTACCATAAGGGCAACCTTCCGGGTATCCGGTTCCTCGCCACGCGGCACTGGCAGCTGTTCTACCAGGGTTAAATACGTAGCAAGGTTGGCGGTGCAGAGGGGTGAGAAGATCAACTCTGCAGCGCCAGCGGCGTCCTCAACAAAGGCAGGTGCTACCCGGTAACCGTAAGTGCCCTGTTTCCAACCCACCAGGCACTTAACATCGTCACGGGCAGCAACTTCCGCCGCGGTTTTGCGTAATAGTTCCAGATCCATTATCTTAAACCCCTCCTACCAGTCAATCTGCCGGCGCCTGAACCCTTCAAAAGGTCCGGCATCTTTGGCATCGTCAACGGTTTTTTCCACTACTTCTTTCCACTTGTGTCCCTCTGAAGCTGAAACCCAACTCATATGAAAGCGCTTTGGATCGACTCCGACAAACTCCATCAGGTCTTTCAACATACCAAGACGCCGTCGGGCATGATAGTTGCCTTCCATGTAATGGCAGTCCCCGGGATGGCAACCTGAGACAAGAACCCCGTCTGCGCCCTGCTGCAGGGCATTCATTACATAAAGCGGATTAACCCTACCGGAGCACATTACCCTGATAATCTGAATATTGGCAGGATAACTAACCCGGCTGGTTCCGGCCAGGTCGGCTCCGGCATAGGAACACCAGTTACAAAGAAACGCTACAATGTTTGGTTCATAGTTTGCACTCATTTCATGACCCCCAATGCCGCAATTTGCGGTAGTATCTGGCTGTCGCGGAACGATTTCGGCTGAATTGAATCAGACAAACAGGCAGCCGCACAGGATCCACAGCCTTTACAGAGGGCCTCATTGACCCGGGCTACTTCAACCTCGTTGCCAAATTGGTTTACGGTAACCATTTCAATCGCTGTATAGGGGCAAATATTGACACAGAAAGCGCAGCCCCGACAGGTTGCCTCGTTAACGATAGCCACCTGGGCATTAATTGGCACTTTGCCCCTGGCCAGCGGGATCATTGCCGAAGCAGCTGCTCCCTTGGCCTGGGCTACTGTGTCAGGTATATCTTTCGGACCCTGGGCACAACCAGCCAGGAAAACCCCGTCTGTTGCCGTATCCACGGGCCTCAGCTTGGGATGTGCTTCCAGGAAAAACTTATCCGGTGATTGCGACAGGCGCAGCAGTTCCATTACTCCGCGCATATCTGCCCGCGGTTCGAGCCCAACTCCTAAGACAACCATATCCACTTCGTCTTCAAGCGGTGTGGAGGTCAGCGTATCTTCAACCTTAATAACCAGTTTATTACCCCGCTTGAATATCTCGGAAGGATTACCGCGAATGTAACGGACGTTTTCGCGGCGGACCCGGTCATAGAACTCTTCAAAGCCCTTACCGAAAGCCCGGACATCCATGTAATAAATCCGGATATTGGCATCAGGCAGTTTATCCCTAATCAAATGGGCCTGCTTGGCTACATACATGCAGCATACCCTGGAACAATATTCATTGCCCACGCTTTCATCCCGCGAGCCGACACACTTGATTAAAGCCACTTCCTTTGGCTCAATCTCCTCTTCTCCATTAAATACTTTAACTTTACCCTCAGTGGGTCCGGAAGCAGAAACAAGACGTTCCATTTCCATACCGGTAATCACATTGGGATAATCGTCATAGCCATATTCCGGCTTACGTGATGGGTCGAAGGGATCGAATCCGGTCGCTACGATAATCGCGCCAACCCTGAATTCGACAAATTCGTCTTCCTGCTCAAAATCAATTGCCCCGGTGCCGCATACTTCCTGGCATTTAGGATTTTTGCCGCACTTTCCTTTCTTCATAAAAAGGCAATTGTCGGGATCAATCGTATACTTAGCTGGCACTGCCTGGGGGAAGGGCAAATAAATTGCAGACCTTTTACTCATACCCTGGTCAAATTCACTGGGAAAACGATCCTTGACCCGGCATTCCTTGGCACAATCACCACAACCAGTGCATTTATCGAAATCAACATAGCGTGCTTTCTTGCGCACCTTTACATCGAAATTACCGATAAACCCTTTGACCTCTTCGACTTCAGAATAGGTCAGCAGTTCAATATTGGGGTGATTAGCCGCGTCAACCATTTTCGGGGTTAAGATACAAGCAGA
>PXBM01000001.1 GCA_003566935.1 Syntrophomonadaceae bacterium
ATATTTAAAAAATATCTGCACTAAATCACAGCCAAACCGGTTCAAACTAGTGCCCTGTCAACAAAAATAATTTCGTAATTGGAAAATATTGTTGCAGGATTTGGTTAACCATACTAGAAATTCCCAATAGTACATATTGGGAGGCGCTAATATGGTTTATGTCAGGCCAGTTACTCTGCACGAAGGCAACAAATTGCAAAATATTGTCAGAAGAAGCTCTGATACCGTCAAGTTGAGGCGAGCACAGATCATCCTTGCTTCGGCACAGGCAATGAGTGTTCCTGAAATTGCTCAAGTTTATCATTGTTCTGAAGAACATATCCGCATCCTTATTAAAAGGTTTAATGAAGACGGATTAGATTCTCTTCCCCGGAAGAAAGGAGGCGGACGGCCACCGGTTATTACCGAAGAAGAAAAATCAATGATTGTCGAACTTGCTTTAATGCCGCCTGCGATAGTTGGCTGTGCTTTTACCACCTGGTCTCTTAGAAAGCTGGCCCAGATTGCAGTAGAACGAAAAGTTGTAAAAGATATATCACCGGAAAAAGTTCGACAAATCCTCCAGGAAGCCAAGATCAGCTATCAGCGTACAAAGACCTGGAAAGAGTCAGACGATCCTGAGTTTGAGTCTAAAAAAAACGAATAAAACAGCTTTACCAGGCCCCACCTGAAGACGGGCGGGTGATATGCTTTGATGAGTTCGGGCCATTAGAGCTCAGACCTTACCCGGGTTCTACCTGGGCACCGGTTAAGCGGCCCAATCGTTTAGCGGCAACTTACCGCCGGACAAAAGGTGTGCGTCATTTGCTGGCAGCATATGATTTAAAAGATGATAAGATCTTTGCCCATGTTAAGAAAAACAAGACGCACAGGGAAACATTAAATTTCTTCAAGTACTTGAGGCGGCGGCATCCCGGTGAAAAGCTCTACATCATTCTGGATAACTTTTCTCCTCACAAGCACAAAAAAGTAGTCAAGTGGGCAGAGGAAAACAATGTGATTTTAGTTTATACACCAACGTATGCTTCCTGGTTGAATCGGATAGAATGTCATTTCGCACCGCTAAGATATTTTGTTTTAAAGAATGCTTACTACAAAAGCCATGAGGAGATGGCTGTTAAAATTAGACAGTATATCCGCTGGAGAAATAAAAATGTTAGTCAAAAGCTAATTGTCAACGCCCCATGATATGTTATCACAGCCTGAGATGAAAATATTTCAGTACCAGGTGATTAACGCGACAATAAATGCTAGTGTAGATCTTGAGCGGGAAGACTTGACTGCTCTTTGGCGGAAAAACCCCCCGATTGTCAACGTAAGTCGATTGTCTTAGAGAACAGCATATTGTTGCGCCGTCAGGCAGCACGAGTAGCAAAGTTCCAATAATCCTGAGACAATCTTATCCCGCACAATTTAATAAAGGAGAAGAAGAAATGCAGGATCTACTGGAAATTTGTTGCGGTTTGGATGTCCACAAAGAAAGCATTGTCGCCTGCCTGTTGACCGGTGCAACCGATGTAAAACCGACAAGTGAGATTCGTACATTCAGTACCATGTCATATGGTTTGAAAGAACTAAAAGAGTGGTTATCTGAATGCAACTGCCAGCGTGTTGCGATGGAGAGTTCGGGAATTTACTGGATTCCAGTTTACGAAATACTGGAAAGTGAATCCCATCCAATGCACCTATTGGTGGTAAATGCCAGGCATATGAAAAACGTTCCAGGCAAAAAGACCGATATGCGGGATTCGGAATGGATCGCTACTTTACTGCGGGCGGGTTTATTGCGCTCAAGCTTTATTCCAGAGAAACGTATCCGCGAATTGCGCCATTTAACCCGTTATCGTAAAAACATTGTGCGCGATGTAACTACACAAAAGAATCGAATCGAGAAATTCTTGCAGAGTACGGGCTTCCGGTTGTCTGTCTTTCTCTCGGACACATTTGGCGCTTCAGGGAGAAATGTCATGCGTCATTTGATTGCCCGGGGCTCCATTAATCTAGAAGAGTTGGATCTTTGCCTCAAAGGGCAAACCCGTCGTAACATCAACAACATCCTGGTTTCGGTCAACGGAACTATGAGTAGGCATCAGCAGCAGTTTTTAGCGATTTCACTCGATCATCTCGAAGTATTAGAAACGCACCTAAATCAAGTTGAGCAAGCGATTGAAGAAGAAACCAAAAAGTTTGAAGCTTCTATGACCATATTGACTAGCATTCCAGGGATCCAAAAGATTGCCGCCTCTACCTTGTTGGCCGAAATAGGTGCCAATATGAGCTGTTTTCCAACTGCTGAGCATCTTTCCTCCTGGGCAGGGATGAGTCCCGGTAATAATGAAAGTGCCGGCAAACGGAAGTCCGCCTCAGTCAACCATGGAAACCCCTATGTGAAAAGCATGCTTTGCGAGATAGCCTGGGTTGTGGCTGGCAAGCGGGACAGTTATCTCAGCAAATGGTACTGGAAACTCAAGCAACGCAAGGGAGCCAAGAAGGCTATCATTGCCCTGGGTCGGAAGCTTCTTGTTATGATTTATGCAATGCTTAAAAAAGGTGCACCATACGATGAAGGTTGCTTTGAACAGAGAAGAAAGCAGCTGGAGAATAAACGCGTATCCCGCATGGTTTCAGAACTCAATCGTCTAGGGTACCGGCTCTCCAGTCCGGCTTTGGAATAAAGCACTGTTCTATTTTGGGCCATGAGTACAACAGGTATACCTGATGTATTTTGCCATGCCCATCACAGTCTTTATGGGTATCCGTAATTTTCGGTTTTCAAAGATCGGCGATACAATTTACCCAAATACGTTTTAAAGATTGCCGTTATTTTCGTAGCAAAGAGCAAAAACAGCTTCTTCCTAAAATTAACTGCTCAAAACCTACTCATTCATGCTTGCTTTCCGAGAGACTAC
>PXBM01000026.1 GCA_003566935.1 Syntrophomonadaceae bacterium
GGCCGCAGTTTGCATAAGATATATAATCGCCCCGCTCTATGATGATAATTTCCGCTTCTTCATCCAGACGGCGTAAGCGCGCGGCGGTTGAGGCTCCTCCAGCCACCCCTCCAACAATGATAACTTTACATGACATTTGCTCCAGCTCCTTTTCCCCGAATTGATAAGCCTATTATAACATGATATTATGATGAAGCAATGAGGCTTTTAATTGACAATGGTATCCCGGTATTTTACGATAGTGCAGCGAAGTGAATATGATAAACGATACATTCATAGATTAGGATGTGGCTCAATGATTATTGAAGGCATCAGCCCGTATGTTTTTGAAGTAGGTCCCCTTGCTGTACGCTGGTACGGCTTAATGTTTGCTGTTTCGATATTAGCCGGTTTTTACTTTATGCGTAAACATGGTCTGAAAAAAGGATTTGATGAAGATACGATTTTTGCACTTCTTTTGGTGGTTATTTTTTCCCTGGTGATTGGGGCCAGGGCGGTTTTTGTTTTTGTTAACTGGTCTTACTTTATGGCAAATCCTGAACTGATTATCAGGATTGACCAGGGCGGGCTTGCTTTTCATGGCGGATTGCTGGGGGGAATCCTGGGCAGCGGGATTTACTGTCGGCTTAAAAATTTAAGCTGGTTTGAGCTGGCCGATCTTGCAGTGCCAGGCATAGCTATAGGCATGACCCTGGTCAGGATCGCAAATATATTTAATCAGGAAATAATTGGCCGCGAAGCTGAACTTTTCTTTTTTGATCGTCAACCAACCCAGATTTACGGTTCATTAATTGGTTTAACTTTATTGCTGCTGCATAATTACCTGGCCAGGCGCGGGGAAAGTAAGCCAGGCTACCTGTTCTGGAGTTTTGTGCTGGGCTATACCTTGCTGCGGGCGCTGATCGAGGAAACTTTTCGTGAAAACCCGCTTGTTGCCTGGGGTTACATTAATGATGCTTGGGGCGCAGGCTTCTTTACAACTGTCCATCTTTTTACCCCTGCTATAATTATTATCTGTTTATATATGCTGCGCAAGATAAAAGCACAATAGTCCTGGTCATGTAGATTGACTGCCATGAATAATGCGGGTATAATGATAATATAGTAATATTATGCGAAGCTTGATGATAATAACCTGAATGGGAGTGATTAATAATGGCAAAAGCTTACCTGAATGATACATTAATTGCTGAAAGCAATAATACGATCGTAGTCGAAGGAAATCACTATTTTCCACCTGGTGACGTAAAAGCAGAGTACCTAGAGGAAACAGATCATAGAACCCAGTGTCCCTGGAAAGGTGAAGCACACTATTACAATGTTGTAGCTGGTGATGATATCAGCCGGACTGCGGCATGGTCTTATCCTGAACCTAAAGAAAAAGCTAAACATATAACGGGGCATTATGCGTTCTGGAAGGGTGTTTCAGTTGAAGAATAGAATTTCAGGGCAAGTACAAACTTTATTACTAGTAATTGCACTTGTATCGTCAGTTTTACTTCTTTCCGGCTGTGAAGAAGCTACCGCTGAAGAAGTTGAGGCAGAATTAAATGATTTGGAATGTGGGGAGGTCCAAGAGATGGATGATTTACGCGAACGCTTGAGTGAGCTGCAATATAATGTTACCCAGGAGGATGGAACAGAACCCGCCTTTAATAATGAATATTGGGACAATAAGGAAGAGGGGCTTTATGTTGATATAGTGTCCGGAGAACCTCTTTTTACCTCAATTGATAAGTACGACTCAGGCACCGGATGGCCAAGTTTTACGCGGCCAATCTATGAAGACAGCATCGTTGAAGTTGAGGATACTAGTTATGGCATGACCAGGACAGAAGTTCGCAGCAAAGAGGCAGATTCACACCTTGGGCATCTTTTCCCAGACGGACCGGAGCCAACCGGGTTAAGGTATTGTATTAACTCTGCAGCCCTGCGCTTTATTCCAAGAGAAGAGCTTGAAGCTGAAGGTTATGGGCAATACATAAAGCTATTTGATGAATAATTGAAAGTATAATCAACTAAAACATAAGCCTTTCCACTGCAATATTTGCAGAGTGGAAAGGCTTTTCTTCATGATCAAGGCTAAGAATCACGGCAGTAAGAATAAATATGTTATAGTTATGATTATAGTAACAGTAAGTGAAGGAGAATTATAGTTGTTGCGAGCAGGGGAAAAAGATTACAGTTATAAAAATAGCCCGGGGCTATCAAGTGGTCAGAGTAAATACCACTTAGTATCAATTTACTTTATTGTTTTCTGTGCATTTTTTGATACCCATGCCCAGATGCCAGTGCTGGCTCCATATGCTGTATCACTTGGAGCCGGTCCTTTTGTGACGGGCCTGGTAATTGGGGCCTATTCACTCTTTAATATTACCGGTAATTTTTCCGGCGGAGCAGCTATTGATCGCAAGGACTGGCGTCTGCCCCTTCTAATCGGTTTAATCGGGGTAACGTCAGCCCTCTTCTTATATACAATCGTCAATGATGCCAGCCAGCTGGTAATAGTGAGGGCTTCCCATGGTTTTATGGGAGGATTCCTGGTTCCTTCAGCCCTGGCAGCTTTAATGGGCGGAGAAAACGAGCAAAGTTTGCAAAGGAAAAGAATGGCTGCTTTTGGCGCCACTATCGGCCTTGCTGCCGTAAGCGGCCCAATGACCGCAGGTATAATTGCCGGAGTTCTTGGCTATAAATATGTATACTATTTTCTTGTCGGGTTGATGTTAATGGCTAGCTTTACAGCAATCAGCATCAGTTCCGGGCAATCCCTGGACAAGAAAAATCAAACCTACAGCCCTGTCAGTCCATTTAAACTGATAAAATATCCGGAACTGCGCGGCTCATTTATTTTTGCTCTCGGAACAATGGGAGCAACCGGAACCCTGGCTGCATTTCTTCCGACAA
>PXBM01000207.1 GCA_003566935.1 Syntrophomonadaceae bacterium
CATACATATCACCTGTGGATTCTTCACCACGTAAGATTAAACCATTTAAGTTCATGGTTACTTCAACAATATGCTCTTCCCTGATTACACTCAAAACCACCTGGACATCTGTGGATTTATCGAAATGCTTATCCAGTTTACTTAGTTTTTTCTGGGCATAATCAACCAGGGCCGGTGTGGCGTCAATATTTTTGCCGCGTACGTTTATATCCATATTCGTTACCTCCTGCTTTATGATATGGAATCTATCTTACTACATTATCTATTCCCCAGTCCAGCAAAAAATCCTTCCTTTGATCAATTCTTGATTAAAGGATTATAAGCAACTACTGCCCCGTGGACCAGAGCCCCATGACTGTGTAAAACTTCGGCTGCTTCTCTAAGGGTGGACCCGGTCGTATAAATATCGTCAACCAACAAAACATTCAAGCCTTTCTTAAAAGGCCCGGCCAGAGAAAAGGCTTCAAAGATATTTTCCTGCCTATCGCGACGTGATAAAGCTGTCTGCGATAAAGTTTTCTTATGCTTGAATAGAAGCGGGTAATACGGCACTGCCAGGGCTTGGGCGAGATGTCTGGCAATAAGGGCGCTTTGATTAAAACCCCTTTCTTTCTCCCGGTCCCTGTGCAAGGGAACAGGGACAACCAGATCGGGCAGTGAAACCTGCTGAGCACCAAGCTCACAACCCAGCCACCTGCCCAGGGGACGACCCAGTGAGCGGCGCCCGTAATATTTATAGTTATGCAGCAGCAGACGCCACTGCTGTTCAAAAAATGCCAGGGCATAAAGAGAGTGCAGTGATGGCTGCAGCGGACGGCAGATGCAGCAGGCATTGGCCGAAAGCCTGATGTCACAGTAAGGACAAAAGAAGCCAGCAGGAGTAAACTCTTTGTCGCAGGCGGCACAGAGAGGGCGACCGGTTAGATCCGGAAGGACAGCACGGCAGAAAAGACAGCGTTCCGGGTAAATTAAACTGATTACATTGTCGAGGAAAGCCTTCATCACTGCAGACTTCCACTACGTAAACGCTGATCGAGCAGGGTAAAGCGTTCTTCCGCCTTATTATTGCGAACTGCAATAGCCAGGGCTTTTTTACTACCCACCAGCACAGCAAGCTTGCGGGCCCTGGTTATTCCTGTATAAAGCAGGTTGCGCTGTAAAAGCATGTAATGCTGGGTCAGAACGGGCATAATAATTACCGGGTATTCGCTACCCTGGCTTTTATGGACTGAAACCGCATAAGAAAGCACCAGTTCGTCAAGCTCGGTGAAATCATAAACCACGGGTCGGGGCTGAAGTAAATCCCGAAAAGTTACCACCATTTCTGTCTCTTCCTTGTCGATGGCGGTGATCAGGCCGATATCACCGTTATAGACTTCCTTCTGATAATTATTACGGATCTGCATCACTTTATCACCCAGGCGGAAAACAGCCCCTTTGCCCGCAGCTTCAAGCTTGTCACGGGCCCGGGGATTTAAAGCCTCCTGGAGAAGCTGGTTCAAACGCTCAACCCCGGCAGCAGTTTTGCGCATGGGAGTTAGTACCTGCAGGTCAAGGAGCGGATCATAGGGCCCGTAATTGGGCAACCTTTCCTGGCAGAGTTCAACTACCAGCTGAGCGGCATGTTCCGGGTCCTCCTCCTGCATGAAGAAAAAATCTTTATTTTTTACATTCAGGTAAGGCATCTCGCCCTGATTAACTCGGTGAGCGTTAACTATAATCAGGCTTTCACGGGCCTGCCTGAAAATGTAGTTGAGACGGAAGCAGGGAATATTTCCGGAGCTGATTAAATCCCTGAGAACATTTCCGGCCCCAACTGCCGGAAGCTGATCAACATCTCCCACCATGACCAAGCGGCAGCCGGCTGGAAGCGCTTTTAGCAGGTTATACATTAAAAGAAGATCCACCATCGATGCTTCGTCAATGATAACAACCTGGGCCTCAACCGGGTTATCCTCATTACGTTGAAAGCTGAAACCTTCCCCTTCTGCATAACTATACTCCAGCATACGGTGAATAGTAAAAGCTTCCTCTCCGGTTGCTTCGGTAACTCTTTTCGCGGCCCGGCCGGTAGGAGCGGCCAAAAGCACTTTTTGTCTCATGGACAGGAACGTAGTCAGCAGTGCTTTAATGGTCGTGGTTTTACCGGTACCCGGTCCACCAGTAACCACCAGGACCCCATTTTGCAAAGCTTCTTCCAGAACCTTAAGCTGCTCTTCCGTAAGGTGAGAAGAATCGTGCTGAATCTTACCGAGAACCTGGTTGATCTCAAGCTGGGAGTAGGGGCTAACTTGGCTTTCGAGCTTCAGGAGCAAGCGGGCGCAGCCCTGCTCGGCCTGGTAAAAGGGAGCATAGTATACTGCCTCCCCCCATTCCTGCATTTCGCTGAAGAGACGTTTTTCTTCAACCATCTGGCGAAGCTGTTCTTCAAGATATGATTCGGACAGGGCTTTTCCGGTATCACCCAGCAGTTCTTTAATTCTTTCAAATAAAAGCTCACGGGGCAGGTAAACATGTCCCTGCTCGGCAGCCCTGCTCAGGGTATAAGAAATTGAAGCCTGGATTCGTTGCGGGGCATCCTCAGGCAGACCGAGCTGACGGGCAATTTTATCGGCTGTTTTAAACCCGACCCCGAAAATATCTTCTGCCATACGGTAGGGGTTTTCCTGGACCTGCTTTATAGTATCCGACCCGTACCGACGGTAAAGGCGCATCGCCTGTCCGACGCTTACGCCATAGCCCTGTAAAAAGATCAGGACATTCTGGACATCTTTATACTGCTTGTAACTGTCTATGATTCCCGCCGCTTTTTTTGCCCCAATGCTGTCAACTTCCTGCAGACGGTGCTGTTCGTTTTCAATAATATCAAGGGTGTCGAGCCCAAAATG
>PXBM01000197.1 GCA_003566935.1 Syntrophomonadaceae bacterium
AGATGTCCCGCTCAGGTTCCGGAGTGCGTCGCGGATTTGAAGGTGGTCAAATGCCTTATTTTCAGCGTTTGCCTAAGAGGGGCTTTACAAACATATTTAAGAAAAGATGGAATGTTGTTAATTTAAAAGACTTGAATTCATTTGAAGAAGGAACTGTGGTAACACCGGAACTATTGCTTGAAGCAGGATTGCTGAAGAATACGAGTGATCCGTTAAAAGTATTAGGTGATGGCGAACTGGATCGTAAGCTTGAAATTAAAGCCCACCGTTTCAGCAAACAGGCTCAAGAAAAAATTGAAATAGCCGGCGGAAAAGCAGAGGTGATATAAATTGTTAGAAACAATACGTACAGCATGGCGGATCAAAGAGCTAAGAGAAAGAATCCTTTTTACCCTGGCCATGTTTGTGGTTTTTCGGGTAGGATCAGCGATCCCTGTGCCCGGCGTAGATGCTTCTTTGCTGGCTGAATTCTTCCAGGAAGATACTATTTTTGGTTTTGTCAACATTATTGGTGGTGGTAACCTGGCGAACTTTACGATATTTGCTCTCGGAATTATGCCATACATTAACGCTTCAATTATTATGAACCTGTTGACAATAGTTATTCCTAAACTGAAAGAATGGAGCCAGGAAGGTCCCGAAGGCCGGAAAAAAATATCGCAGATTACCCGTTACGGAACTATTGTTATTGCTCTCGTTCAGGCACTTGGTCTTTCAACCCTGATCGCCGGGGAAGCAGTAGTTGATCAAACCCTGCTTTCATATACAACTATCATCATCTCGCTGACTGCAGGAACCGCATTCTTAATGTGGATGGGTGAGTTAATTACCGAAAAAGGAATTGGCAATGGTATATCACTGCTGATTTTTGCCGGTATTGTAGCTGGATTCCCCATTGCGGTTGCTATGGCTGCCGAGCAGTATCGCTTTGGCCAGATCAGCCTACTGGTTATTCTTGTCGTAGTGGTCTTACTGCTTGCCCTGATAGTTGGTATTATCGGGCTTGACCAGGGTCAGCGCAGAGTAAATGTGCAGTACAGCAAGAGGGTAGTTGGCCGTAAAATGTATGGAGGCCAGGCTACTCATATACCGATGAAAGTAAATCAGGCAGGGGTTATCCCGGTTATTTTTGCTTCAGTTATCTTGAGCTTTCCGCAGACGATGGTTAGTTTTATTCAGCACCCGGTAGCTCAAAGCATTGCCGAAGCTCTCAGCTGGGGAACAAACTTGAACCTGGTATTATATATGACACTGATTATACTGTTTGCTTTCTTTTATACAGCGGTACAGTTTGATCCTTTCCAGGTAGCAGGAAATATTAAAAAGTACGGTGGATTTATACCGGGTCTGCGTCCCGGCCGTCCAACGGCTGATTATTTGGCCCGTGTAACATCACGTCTGACAACTGCAGGGGCTTTTTCTCTTGCTTTCATAGCGATATTTCCAATTATCCTGGAACGCATTACCGGAATGAGTATTGTATTTGGAGGAACCGGCTTGATTATTGTGGTTGGTGTAACCCTTGAAACATTCAAGCAAATTGAAAGCCATATGTTGATGCGCAGCTATCGAGGCTTTATGAAGTAGTGAAAATAAATGATTAAGTTAAAGTCGAAGCGGGAAATTGCACAAATGAGGGAAGCAGGCAAAATTGTTGCTGAAGCGCTGCATGAAATGGAGCAGGCAATCAAGCCCGGTATAACCACCGCTATGCTGGACAAGATTGCTGAAAAGCTTATTCGCAGCTACAATGCTGAACCGGCTTTTCTCGGTTACCATAATTTCCCCGCATCGATCTGTGCCTCTGTGAATAATGAGGTTGTCCATGGTATCCCAGGGTTGCGCAGACTGCAAGAGGGCGATATAATCAGCATTGATGTTGGTGTTCTTCTAAAAGGATATAATGGGGATGCTGCCGCAACTTTTGCAGTTGGCGAGATATCACCGCAGGCCCGTAAATTAATTGATGTTACCAGGACATCTTTACAGAGAGCAATTGGTGCAATGCAGACCGGTAACAAGTTATCCGACATATCTCACGCAGTGCAAAGTTATGTTGAGAGTAACTCTCTATCGATTGTGCGTAATTATGTTGGACACGGAATTGGCGAAGAAATGCATGAAGAACCCCAGGTGCCAAATTTTGGGCTGCCTGGGCGAGGTCCGTCATTACAGGCCGGCTTAGTATTAGCGATAGAGCCAATGGTAAATATCGGCAGCTGGGAAGTTAAAGTATTAGATGACCAATGGACTGTAGTTACTGCTGATGGTAGCCTTTCCGCTCATTTTGAGCATACAGTGGCTTTAGGGGACAACGGGCCTGAGGTATTGACCTCTTCCAGCCTGGTTTAGGGGGCGAAATGATGGTGGATTTAAAGCCCGGACAGCTGGTCCGTTCTTTAGCCGGTCGTGATAAAGGAAAGCATTACTTAGTTCTCGAAAAGTTGGACCATAAGCACGTCCTGCTGGTAAATGGTCGGAGCAGGCCGGTAGAACGGCCGAAAAAGAAAAACATAGTTCATTTGCAGCAGTATGAACGCAGGGCAGAGCTGGTTAATTTCAACCAATTAACCGATAACCAGGTAATCAGTTACTTAAATGAGCTGATTCTGGAAAATGGAACTCCTCCAGAGGAGGTTTAACTGGCAATATGAGTAAGAAAAAAGATGCAGTAGAAGTAGAAGGAACTGTGGTGGAACCTTTACCAAATGCAATGTTCCGAGTGGAGCTTAAAAACGGACACAAGGTTCTGGCTCATGTCTCCGGTAAGATCAGAATGAATTTTATCCGGATTCTGCCGGGTGACCGGGTTTTAGTTGAACTATCGCCTTACGATTTGTCTCGGGGGCGTATTACCTACCGTTATAAGTAAGGAG
>PXBM01000101.1 GCA_003566935.1 Syntrophomonadaceae bacterium
ATAAAGGGTAGTAAACTGCACATCTACCCGGAACTGGGACACGGCGCCTTTGCCGAGGCTAAAGATTTTAACGACCATCTCTATAGCTTCTTCAATGCAGAGAAACAAGAATAATAGATAACATCAAGTTGTTAGAAATAGTAGGCAAAAGCAGCCTGACTTTATTGCGTTACCGGCTAAGGCCTATATCATCAAGAAAAATGGATCCTGATGAGCCTGTAAAGCTAAAACGGATTTCGGTAATAACCCGGGGATTAAAAGCGCTGTTAGCTTCTGAAAAATCAGAGAGCAAAAAAGTATAGGTGCTAAAAGTTGGCTCTGATAAAAACTCAACTTCCAGCGGCTTCTTAAACTTGCGGTATTGTGGCGGAGGTGGAAGGGCAGCAATATGGCTTAGCGGTAGTTTTGCTTCTTCTCCGTCCCGGTCTCTTAATATTATTGTGAAGTCGATCGGTTTTCGGTTCTCAGATACATTAGCAGCAGAAAAGGTAAGAGAGTCAGCACTTATTCCCTCCGACAGGCCTTCCGGCAGCTTCATGGTGTAGACGGCCTCTTCATCTTCTTTGTGGTCCCAGCTGAGATATAAGCTAGTCCTGTCTCGCAATTGCTCGTAACCCAGTTCAAGTGATTCTTCACGCCAGAATATAAAATTCTCGGCAAAAGCTTTGCTCTGGCTGACAGTAAGGGTAGTAAGATCCATGTCTTCATGAAAATCGGCAATTATCTTTGTTTCACTATCCAGGTGTTGAATATGACACAAGGTATCCGGGAGCCAACTTTGTCTCAAATTTGGGTCAGTGAATAACTGCCGGTAGTCAGGACGGCCACGTAAAGTATCTTCCAAAAAGCTGCTGATAAAGGCTTTCGCGGTTAATTTCTGTAAATCTTCCGGCATGATATTGCTTCGATCCAGGAAAAGCCTGGAAAAAGTCTGGTCTATTCGACCCCAACGAGTATTGAACTGGCCGTGGTTGGCACCGTGAATGTAAACCGAGGCTTTGAAGTGGTCGCTGCTTTCCGTAAAAGAGACGCGGTCATACTGCTTGGCTCCCTGGAATGAACGCACATCGCTATCGGATGATCCCTGCAGGACCAGGTAGTTGATATCGCTCAATTCTGTTTTTTGTTTACGTGGTTGAAACTGTCCGTCTGACGGTGCAATTGCAATCACCGACTGAAGGTTATAGCCAAAGTCGAAAGAGATATCGCTGTTACCTGGATGAAAGGGCAAATGATTAAAAGCGGCAGCAATGGCGGCGGCTTCGCCTCCCCTTGAATGGCCGATCAACCCTATGTTATCGGTGTCGACCATGCCCGCAAAGGGGTGGTCTTCTGTTTCGTTCCAGGTGTGCCACAGTGAAAGATGGTGAAGCAGAAGGTAGGCGCGGGCATCGTTTTCGTTTTTTAGCCCTCCCAGGATAGCTTCAATGAAACCGCCAGCATTTAAAAAGTTTTGGTCTACAGAAACTACAATATACCCTCGGCTGGCTAAAAGTTCCCCCAGGTAATCATAGCCGGGGTCGGAAAAGTCATCCATCATGTGGTTCCCATGGACTATAAGCACAAGTGGAAAAGGTCTGTCTTCCGCGGGATACCAGACCCTGGCATTGAGCGGAACCGCATCCAAACCAAAGCCCCAATAAGTATCACGCAACCAGACAATGGGAGCCATCGGCTTATCGACCATGGGAGATACATTTACACTGCTTGTTTTGATATCAACATCCTTTCCAAATTCACTGCGGCGCTTATCTGTACCGCTGCCGTATGTTAACTCTAAGACTTTATAAGGGCCTGTTTCTGCCGGATGTTCGATCCCTGTTGGAGTTTCTGCAGCCTGCCGATTCACAGGAGCAGGTATGGTGTATGGCTGGCCGGGCCAGGCAAACCAGATCAGCAGGAGGCATAACCCTAAGCCTCCGGTAATGAAATATAACAAGGGGCCTTTTCGCGAACGGTTTTCTTTTTTTGCGGCAGTCCAGGTCTTAATGCCTGCTCCCAGTAGGGAGGTCACCACTACAAAATATATTACTACGCCAATAGCGTTTCCTATCAAGTGCACTGATGCAATCATCAGGTTTAATAATAAAACCAGCGATCCAAATAAAATCCACCGGTAAGGCTGCTGAAATTTTTGAATCAAATCCAGTACGTTTACCAGCAAAGAGCCGAGTAAAAAGGATAAAACTCCTAGTAGAAGGGCAAAAGCGAAATTAGTAACCCCATTAAAAAAGCTGTGTATCCCTCCGCCAATAAAAATGCCTAAAAATAGAATGGCAGTGCATACCAATAAAGAGAGTGCGGCTCCCTGCCAGGCATTAGGCCCGAGAGTCAGGCGGTTTTTTATCGAGGCTATATTTTTTCTTATTTCCATGCTGACCTCCTGTAATTAAGCTTAACCCTGACAAAAGTCAGGTTTTTTATCGGCTTTAAATACCCTACCTCCGGCAGGTCCGTTACATGAGCTAAGTAGATATACTTAGTTTAAAAGAAACGAGGGAGGTGCGCAACGTGGAATTAATCATGATGGTTGTTTTTTTTACTTCCCTGCTATCACTTTCAGCAGTCCTGATTATGGTACTATACTTCCTGCTCTGGCTGCAGCGGGTGGGAAGCTAACTTTTATTTTTACTGTAAAGCAAAGATTCTACAATGTCAGGTGAGGTAGCAGCAGTTTTCAGTGAGACAGTGACCAGCAGTATCAATGAAACTGGCAGCCCAATGTAAACCGGGTGCAGCCCAAAAGGATGGCTCAGAAGCTGCCATAAAACTGCTGTAATTAGACCGCCCCAGATAGCAGTAATACCACCGGCATTGGTTGCTTTTTTCCAGAAAAGGGCAGCCAGGACAGGGAAAAGCAGGCCTGATGTCAG
>PXBM01000178.1 GCA_003566935.1 Syntrophomonadaceae bacterium
ATACCGTCCAGGCGCATCCTTACCCGCAAGCTGTCCTCATCCGGTTCAAGGTGTATATCACTGGCTTCTTCATCAATTGCCTTTTCAATCAGGGAATTAACCATCCTGATAACAGGAGCTTCATCAGTTTGTGGATCGCTATCACTTTCTAAAATTATTTTACCATCGCCGGCATCTTCAATACTGTAAAACTGGGTAATCAGGTAATTGATACTGCTTTCCCTTGCCGTAACAGGATTGATGTCAAGTCCGGTTAGCCGTGATAAATCATCGAGGCAATTCAAATCAAGGGGGTCAAGCATGGCAACAGTCAGCTGTCCGTTATTGTGAGCCAGTGGCATAACCCTGAGCCTTTTTGCCGTTTCCGCCGGAATCAGGGCAGCAATTTCTGAAGTGATGTTAAATTGCCCCGGCTCAACCCTGGGAATATTAAAGTACTCTTCCAGGATATTTATAAACTGCTCTTCTGTTATAATATCTTTCTCAATCAGATATTTGCTTAAACGCTTACCCTGTTGCCTTTGTTCTTCCAGGGCAAGTTCTAATTGTTCAGGGCTGATCAAACCGCTATTAAGCAGCGCCGATTCAAGGCGCCGCCGACCCAGTACTGCCAATAATACTCACCTCGTTGTTTAGCTAATGGCTGCTTATGTTTGGCTGATTTTGGATTTAACAGCCTTCTGCATCTCGGTAATCGGAGCTTTATTTCCGGTAATCTCTTCAAATGCAATAATTGCCTGCCATAGAAGCATGTCCAGGCCGTTATAGGTTCGTCCACCCATCTGTTTAAACTGCTGCAGCACAGCACTCATGGCGGGGCTGTACCGCAGGTCAAAGCAGATACTTTTATTAAATGCTACTCCGCTTTTGCAGAGCATCGCTATTAAATAATCAAGGTCTGTTGGAAGGGTGTAAATAAATAGCCTGAAGTTTTTTAATTCCCCGGGCAGTTCAGGATCATCCAGCGACAGGGCTGAACAATTATTCTTGCCGGTTTTCTTGTTTATTAATGCCGCAAGTTCATTAGCTTTAGCAACACTGCGGTTAACAATTAAGATCTCTCTAGCTCCACTTCCAGCCATTGTGTAAGTAATTGCGCGGGCTGCGCCTCCCGCACCAAAGATCAGGATGGGTTGACTGATATTGTAATCCGGTGCAGATTGTTTTAAGGCATGGTAAAAACCGGCGCCGTCTGTGGTAGCTCCGTATAGATGGCCCTCCCGGTTAACTATAGTGTTAACAGATCTAATTACTTCAGCTTCTTCAGAAACCGAATCAAGGTAAGGAATGACTGCTTCTTTGTGGGGGCTGGTAACATTTGCCCCGGCAACAGAAAGGGCCCGAATCCCTGCTACTGCCTCACCGACCCGGTCCTTTTCAACCCTCGATGCCAGGTAAACGTAATTCATGCCAAGCGCTTTATACGCTGTATTATGCAGCAGAGGTGACAGGGAATGTTCGACCGGATTGCCTAGTAATAAACACATTTTAGTCTGGGCATTTATTGATAGCAAAATAGACAACTCCTGCAAAGAATTAAGCATAATTATAGCACAGAGAACAGGGCGAGGGAATAACAATATACAGATATTTCTCAAAAACTGTTTAAAGAGCGAAATACCGGCAGGAATTAACCAGAAAGCGTCGAATAACTATCAGCGCAAAAGAATAATTCAAGAAGCTGAGCTTAATTACACCGGGAGGAGCCCTGACAGTCTCTATGGAACAGTATTCGCCGATAATCATTGTAATAGCTCTTCTGGTCGGGCTGTGTTTTGGCAGTTTCCTTAATGTGATTGTATACCGCCTGCCTGAAAAGAAATCGATAGTTTCTCCTCCATCGGAATGTCCATCCTGTGAAACCCGGCTCGGTATTGTTGAGCTAATACCTTTAATTGGCTATTTGATCCTACTCGGACGCTGCCGGCACTGTAAAACTAAAATAAGTATCCGCTACCCGCTGGTCGAACTGACCGTCGGTATCATCTTTGCTTTTTCCTTTTACTATTTCGGGTTGACAATAAATGCTTTCTTTTACCTAATTCTTATATACCTGCTTTTAGCCATTGCCCTGATTGATTTGAAACACCGTATTGTGCCCAATACCCTGGTAGCCGCAGGGTTAATCTCAGCTGTTATCTTTTACATACCTGCCCTGATCAACCTTCTGGTAGAACTACCCGGCTGGTTACTTGTTGAAAGGGACCTGCTTGATGCAGGTGCCGGTTTTCTGGTTGGCGGACTGATTATGCTGATCATAATTCTTGTCAGTCGCGGTGGAATGGGGGCAGGTGACATGAAACTTATGGCCATGATCGGTCTTTTTGTCGGCCTCCGTGGTACAGCCGTGGTTATGCTGCTTGGTTTTTTCATGGGTGCCCTGGTCGGTGTTGCTTTTATGGCTCTCGGGAAATTAACCCGTAAAGATGCCCTGCCTTTTGCGCCTTACCTATCCCTGGCAGCAATAATCCAGGTCCTGTGGGGCGAATCAATCTGGGATTGGTATATAAACCTGCTTAACTAAATAATAGTAATAATCAAACTTAATAATGCACTCTAATTGCACAAGGAGCAGCACTGGTGAACAAATCCATACTTCGCAGCAACAGCGGCTATACATTTATTGAGCTGCTCGTTGCCCTTACTATTTTAGGCTTAATGGTTACCCCCATCCTGATGTTGTTTTCAGGGAGCTTTTTATCTATTGGTAATGCCGGCAACCAGTCTGCGGCTGTAAGCTTATGCCGGCAGCAGATGGAAAAGGTAAAAGCTCTGGGGTATGATTCTGCTCTAGACCTGTGCCCCGCAGGGAACGGGAATTCAAATAACATTGAAGATAATATTGAAGGCTTTAAAGGTTTCAGGAGG
>PXBM01000220.1 GCA_003566935.1 Syntrophomonadaceae bacterium
ATGAATCCATATGGTGTTGTTGTAACAGAAGGCAACGAAGGGCTCGTTACTGTTAATGGACATAGCTTTGCGGATACGAAAACCAAAAATACAAACTTTGCTCTACTGGTCAGTAAAACCTTTACAGAACCTTTTACAGAACCAATCCGCTACGGTCGTTATATTGCCAGCCTGGCGAATATGCTTGGCGACGGGGTAATTGTCCAACGCCTTGGTGACCTGTTGATGGGGAGGCGTTCTACCCCGGAGAGAATAAAGCGCGGATTGGTCAGCCCAACCCTGAGAGAAGCGACCCCGGGTGACTTAAGCCTGGTTATGCCATACCGCTATCTGATGGCCATCATTGAAATGCTTGAAGCGCTTGACAAGCTTGCACCAGGTGTAAACTCCAGACATACCCTGCTTTATGGTATCGAAGTCAAGTTTTACTCATACAGTTTGAAACTAAGCAAAAAGTTTGAAACAGAAGTGAAAAATCTATTTGCAGTTGGAGATGGCGCCGGAGTAACCAGGGGGCTTATCCAGTCTTCCGCTACAGGAAAGCTTGCAGCACGGGAGATTGCCAGCCGCCTTGAAGCCAACGGGTAAATTTGATTTATTTTTAATAAAATGCTATACTTTTTTTATAAACGGACTGCCCGACAGCTACGCCGTTTTTTTTCGATCATAACGGAAGTTTTAACAATTAATTTGCTGTCATGTCTTTAACGTGTCGTTAGGCTGGAAGTACATTTACATAGATACACAATACTATAGCCAGACGACAGGTGCCCAGGGTGATGATTCGGAGACATCAAGTGCTGCAGAAAGGATCATTCTAAATGGAGCAGAAGTCTGTGTATGAAAGCTTTAAAATAAGCTTGAAAGCTAAGAATATTAGAGCATCTTATTATATATTAACATCTTCACTATTCCTCATAATCTCACTTGCTATGTTTCATTATTTAAACAATTATGTCTATGTAGTTATGGTTGATGACAGGGAGATCGGGGTTGTTCAAGATGCCAAAGACATTGAATTATTTGTTGATGATTTAACAGAACGATGTGGTGAACTGTATGGTATGCATATTAAACCCGGAAAGAAAATTGCTCTTATTAAAGAATTTAGGCCGGATAGTGATAGGCAGACGGAAGCAGTTCAACAGGCCATTCGCAATTCCCTGGGCCTGTTAACTGAAGCAAAAATACTAATAATTAATGGAAAGCCTGTTTTCGCCCTACCGGAAGACAGTGAACTTGAACTGCTGATCACCTCTCTTGCGGCAGCTTATTCACGCAACCAGGTAAGTGTAAAAACAATAGAATCTGTAGTTACTGATGAGCTGTCTTTAGAGTCGGCACGTGTTGAGCCGAGCGAGGTCAGCACCTTAGAAGAAGCCGTGGCTTTTTTGGTCAAATCTAACAGGGGCGAATCTCTGCAGGCTTCATCTTTTATTGATTCATCAAACAGAGGCTCACCCTTTAGCCGTTATTCCGGTAATCTTTCCAGCCCCACACATTCGAGTTTGATTCCGAACGGATATGTGCAAGATAATTCTCTATCGTCCGAGCCGGTTTTTGTAAATGTAAGAACTCTCGAGGAACTTACTGTCCGGGAGCCGATTCCTTTCTCGACTGAAATTGAATATGATGAAGAGATGTGGGTAGTACAGAAAGATGTCTTGGAGCAAGGAAAAGATGGAGCAAAGGAGATAACTTACCATATCACGAGGGAAAACGGCGTAGAGGTTGCCAGAAGCAAGGTTGGCGAAAGGGTTGTCGAAGAACCGGTAACCCAGCTTGAAGTACATGGTACTGCCCAGGTTCCCAACATAGGCTCCGGCCGTTTTGTTTGGCCGGTGGAAGATGGTGGCGAAATAACACCTGGAAGGGGTTTCAGTGAGTGGCATACAGGAATTGATATAGCTGCCGATCTCGGAACAAATATTTTGGCTGCCGACAGTGGTGTTGTTTGGTTTTCAGGTCGTGGAGGATCTCAAGGTAATTATATTATTATCTATCATGGATCTTACTGGACCCTCTACCTGCATAATGAAGTAAACCTTGTGAATAAGGGAGATCAGGTTGAGAAAGGTGAAGTTATAGGCAGGCTTGGTTCAACAGGACGCTCTTCGGGTCCCCACCTGCACTTTGAAATAAGGCTTGACGATGGCACTGGTGAGTGGCTGGGCTACTATCAGCACAAGCCTATTGACCCGCTAAGATTTTTCAATCCCTGATGATATATAAAAGGCACTTCAAGTCCTTTTCCTGATGGGAAAGGACTTTTTTTAGCGTCTTAATTAAAAGGAAGGTTATCTGCTAGAAAACAGCGAATTGTTATTTTTAAAAACGTCGGAGTGTTCTAAAAATGACAGAAAAAATATTAGTAGTTGATGATGAGAAGCCAATTGTTGAAATATTAAAGTATAATTTGGAAAAAGAAGGTTTCCATGTTATAACGGCTTTTGATGGTGAGGCTGCTTTAAATATGGTTCACAATGAAAAGCCGGACTTAATAGTTTTGGATATTATGCTGCCCATAAAAGACGGCTTTAGTGTTTGTCGCGAGATAAGGTCAGGCTGCGATATTCCTATAGTAATGTTGACAGCAAAGGAAATGGAAATGGACAAAGTGCTGGGTCTTGAACTAGGAGCAGATGATTATGTTACAAAACCTTTTAGTGCACGTGAGGTTACTGCCAGGATTAAAGCTATTCTGCGTCGCAGTTCAGTTCGAAACAGTGAACAGGACAAGGGAACTATAATTGTTGGAAAGATAACAGTAGATCGTGATGAAGTGCAGGTCTATAATGAAGGCAGGCCGGTTGAGTTGACACTTCGTGAGTTTAATTTGCTGGTCTTTTTGATGCTTA
>PXBM01000024.1 GCA_003566935.1 Syntrophomonadaceae bacterium
ATCCCTTGCCTTGGGCTGTCTGAGAGCACTGATAACAGAACATCCTTATATCTTCCATAGCCGCCTCCTTTGTTACAAATATGATAATATTTATATATTATTATGCCTCTTTTTCTTCTCCCTGTCAATATGTCCGGAAAAATTTTTGCGCCGCATACTTGAATTTTCTGCAATAAAGTGTAAACTAAAGGTGTGCGGCTGTCCAGAAAAAGCATGATATGAGGTTAAGAGATCTATTCCGCCAGGCCGCTTTCAGCGTTTGAAAATCAACTGTATATTTTAAAACCCGGTGAGCAAGGATATGGAAAACAGCTTCAACGAAATCAAAAAGTTCGCAAATCAACACTTCAGACACTTCAATGCCGCCGTGCTGATAGATGCCTCGCAGGCTTATACCAGGCACCTTGAAAACGGCGGGAAGATGATGATAACCATGGCGGGAGCCATGAGCACGGCAGAACTCGGCATATCCCTTGCCGAGATGATACGCAGCGGCAAGGTAGATGCAATAACATGCACGGGAGCTAACCTTGAAGAAGACCTCTTTAATCTCGTAGCCCACGACTACTACTTGAGGATACCCCACTACAGACAACTCTCCCCTCAGGAGGAGAAAGGGTTGCTGAACAGACACCTTAACCGGGTTACAGACACCTGCATACCGGAAGAGGAGGCGATGAGAAGGCTTGAAAAGGGCCTCCTTAAGTTCTGGCAGAAAGCCGAGAAAGAGGGGAAGAGGTACTTCCCCTACGAATTTGCTTATCAATTGATAGAGAGCGGAACACTTGAAGAGTATTACCAGATTGACCCGCAGAACTCCTGGTTAGTGGAAGCCTGCAAAAAAGGCATACCTGTCTTCGTTCCGGGGTGGGAGGATTCCACCTCGGGTAACATGTTCGTCTCCCAGGTCCGCAAAGGCGGACTTAAAAATATCTCAACGGTGAAATCCGGACTTGAAACGATGGACCTTCTCATAGACTGGTACCTTGAACATTCAGAAAAACAGAGCATAGGATTCTTTCAGATAGGAGGAGGAATTGCCGGAGACTTTGCAATCTGCGTGGTTCCCCTTATAAGGCAGGACCTTGAAAAGAACGACTGCCGCTTGTGGGGATACTTCTGCCAGATATCTGACAGCACTACGTCCTACGGCTCGTACAGCGGAGCAGTACCCAACGAAAAGATAACATGGGAGAAACTCGGGGTGGAGACTCCCAAATTCATCATAGAGAGCGACGCCACCATAGTCGCTCCCCTAATGTTTGCTTATATCCTCGCCGAATGACTGCAGAGAATCCCGGATACCCCAGCCTAAAACGACAGCCTCGCCTTCCTGTATAAAGCTGCGAGAATAAAGAATATTCCGTAAAAGCAGACAATCAACGGGGAAGTCGGCAGGTCAAGCATGTATGAGAAGATAAAGCCGCACAACACTGATATGGCCGTAACAGCGAAACTGCAGAACAAGATGCCTTTCACGGAAGTGAAAAGCTTCAATCCCGTCATAACAGGCAGTATAAGTGAAGCGAATACAAAGAGGAGGCCGGCAGTCCTCACCGAAATACTGACAATTGTTCCAAGCAGGAGATAGAAGATAAAATCCACAAAACTGCCGTCTATACCTGAAGTAAGAGCCGTCTCCCTGTCATAGGAGACGAAAAGAAGCTGCTTGTAAAAATATAGAAGGATGAACAGAACGAAGCCCCCTCCTGTAACGGAGACAACCAGGTCACTCATGGTTACGTATAAAAGGTTCCCTGATATTATATCGGGACCGTGGGTGTGGATCCTGGGATTGGTCGCCATAATAATAATCGCTAAAGCCGAACTCATTACGTATATCAGGGCAACGATGGTCTCTTTCGGAACGTCGTACTCGGAGTTGTAGAGCCAGAAGAAGAGGCTTGCTCCTATTGATAATACCAGGGCAGAGACGTAGGGGCTGAAACCGATAAGGGTTCCGAACACAAGCCCAAGGCCTGCCGCCTGCGAGATAGCTATTCCTATAAACACAACCCTCTTCAATACAGCAAAAAACCCGGCAAAGGTACAGAGCAGGCCGCTTATCAGGCCTACCGCAAGACCTATCCTCAAAAAAGGTTCACTGAAAAATCCATACATCACACCACCACCTTTCTGTTCTTAACGGAAAGCAGTTCCACTTCTGTCTGAAATATTTCAGACAGGAGGCCTTCAGAGATATCCTCCCTGGCGTATACCCCGTGAACCCTGTTGCCCGCAAAAAAGAGGAACTTCTCTGCATAGTTGATTACATGGTTCAGCTCGTGGCTGACAAGCATAACAGTCATATTCTTTTCTCTGTACAACGAGGCGATAAGGTCAAGTATCTCCTTTTTGCCCTTTATGTCAAGGTCTATTGTCGGCTCATCCAATATAAGCACTCCGGGCTCAAGGGCCAGGGCCCTCGCTATGATAACACGCTGCTGCTGGCCGCCTGAGAGGTTATAAAACCTGCTGCGGCCGAGGTGGCCTATGCCGCAAAGGCTGAGAGCCTCTTCGGCTTTCTGCCTGTCTCCATTGCTGTAAGCCAGGGGAAAATGAGAACCTGCCGCAAGTGCCATCAGGACTATCTCCATAACCGTGAAGGGGAAGATGTTGGAGAGAAAATCCCTCTGCATGCAGTATCCGAACCTCGTCTCTGACAGATTTTCAAACCCCCCTTTCTTGACATCTATAAGTCTCATAACGGTCTTCAAAAAGGTTGTCTTGCCTGACCCGTTAGGCCCTATCAACCCTATGAAATCCCCCCTTAACAGGCTTACATTAACTCCGCTTAAAACGTCGCACCTCCTATAACCGAGCACGGCGTCGCTAAACTCAAAAAGCTTTTCCAT
>PXBM01000191.1 GCA_003566935.1 Syntrophomonadaceae bacterium
GCTGGGTATTAAAGACTGAGCACAATTAATACAGCTTTCAGGATCTTAAAAAAATTACAGGATGCTGGTCACTGTATATTTAGACAGCATCCTGTCAGGTTTATGCTCTGCCAATAATATATTTATAGGGGTCTACTTCCTCCCGCAAACACTTCAACTCTTCCGGGCTGGGTGGTTCACTAATAGTTAAATCATCGGCCCAGAGCAGTTCAAACCCGGTATTATCAATTATCGTCTGTTTTTCAATACTGGGGTGAGTGCTCTCTACCTTCATCCGCTTAGTTTCTTCATCAAAGCCAATTACACAGAGGTTTGTAATAACCTTGTATGGGCCGCTATCTTTGGGCAGACCGGCTTTTTCCCTTGCACCGGGACCTGTAAGGTAACCAGGTGAGGTGATAAAATCAATCTTTTCGGTAAACCTCTGAGGGTCCTGGGGAGTAATCATCATGGTTTTCCAGCAAAGCGATGCCAGGTCGTTGGCTCCGCCACTACCAGGAAAACGCACCTTGGGTTTCTCATGATCGTCACCAATCATAGTAGAGTTAATATTACCGTATTGGTCAATCTGAGCTCCACCCAGGAATGTATAGTCAACTAAACCTCGTTGGCAAGTTTCCATCACTTCGGGCATGCTGCTGGCTGCCAAAGCGCGGTAGAAAGTTCTTGAATCACCTACTGAAATTGGCATTGATGGCAGCATCGGTCCGATACCTCCTGCCTCAAACATGATCATTAATCGAGGTGAGTACATCTTTTGAGCGAGCATAGCGGCGGCACATGGTGCGCCGGTGCCGACGACAACAATGCTGTTATCTTCAAGATACCTGGAGGCCAGGCAGATCATCAACTCCATATCATTATATTCCATAATATTAACCTCCCTTTAAGAATAATATTTACTTTTCTATCAGGTTTTCCTGGATGCGCAGCTCCTGGAGACGGCTCATGCCACCAATTGTGTCCAGATATTCATTGAAATTTTTGACCCCGTAGATATGGCGCTGCAGGAATTCTTTGAATTCATCCGGATCTTTTTCAGCCTTGAGCCATGCCTTCAAGTGTTCTTCATCACTGAAGTACTCATAAGCCATGTTGCCCGGATAACCGCCAAAGGGGACTTCGATTACTGCATCTACCAGGTAATAAGGAATAATTGTTTTTGATGGATCCCGCCGAATATATTCGTTGGGAACAAAACGTTCAGTGGTAATAATTAAGCGCTTTGCTGCCCGGGCAAGGTCTTGATCGGCGATCATGATGCCGTCAATCTGGCAGTTGCCATAGACATCTGCCCGGTGAACATGAATAATGCCCACATCGGGATAAAGTGCCGGTACAGCCAGATACTTTGCTCCAGTGAAAGGGCACTCCATTTCTACGGCATTGCTGAATTTCTCAGTATCAGTGCCAAGCATGCAGCGAACCGGTAAAAATGAAAGTCCCATCGCAGCTGCTTTATATCTCCAGGTCAGGGATGCGTTGGTCATTTCACAAAGTTCGACTGTACCACTTTCAACTGCCTTGCGGGCAATCTTAGATAGTCCCCTTGCTTCTAAACCGACTATATAGGCTGCATCACATCGATTAATACAGTTGCCTGCCACCAGTATTTGAAAGTCATGTGTAGCAGTGTGGCCGGCTAAACCCAGGTTTTTTTTGCCCTGCCTCAACATTTCATGCAGGACGGCAACAGGAGTCCTGTTTGCCCCAAAGCCGCCTATACCAATGTAATCTCCGTCAGAAATCATTTCTTTCACAACTTTTTCAACCGTGGTCGCTTTTTCAACCATCTTTCGCGGTTTCTTGTCGCGGAAATACTCACGGGCCTTTTCGGCATCAGGATCAGTGTAAAGTTTTCCTGTACCTGTCGGTTTGTAGGTAACAGTTCTTTCTTCCGTGTACTTGTTGAAATTTTCCAACCCAACCACCTCCAGTATGTTATTTAAAAAGAGAGGAAAGCCTCCCCATTAAACGGCGAGGCTTTTTTACCTAACAGCCCTCCTATTAATCACACTCACTATTTCTATAACTATTACCTGCATTACAACATTCAATTAAATATACTTTCATTGTCCGTATTCAATACTGATTCTTTTACAGAAACAGCAGCCCCAGCGATATAAAAACACCGGAATAAAGCAGGGCAATAATGCAATAACCCATAATATCCCTGGCATTTAAGCCTGCAATACCGAGAGCAGGCAGTGCCCAGAAAGGCTGGATCATGTTGGTCCAGGCGTCACCCCATGCAATTGCCATGGAAGCCTTGGCTGCGTCAACACCCAGTTCAAAAGCGGCAGGCAGCAGGATTGGACCCTGGACTGCCCACTGGCCTCCACCGGACGGCACGAAGAAGTTTACAATACCCGCACTTAGGAAAGCAAAGAAGGGGAAACTGAATTCTGACGACACACTAACAAACCATTGTGAAATCAGCACGGCCAGGCCGGAGCTGACCATCATGCCCATAATACCGGCATAGAAGGGAAACTGGAGGATGATACCGCCGGAACCCCTAACTGCTTCGTAAAGGGCCTTGATATAAGCTTTTGGGGTCCAGTGGAACAAAATACCGGCAAAGAGGAACATAAAGTTAACGATATTCAGGTTTAAGGTGCCGCCGGTACCGAAATAGTAAACCAGGTAGGTTACTGCAAGAACAGTAAGCAGGATAGAGATAACCGGCGAGTTTTCAATTTTTTCAGCCGGTGTTTTCTGTACTGCAGGATCTACTTTTTCTACCTCTGATTCCAGCAAAGCAGGGTCAATTTCAAAGGTCTCTTCTTTGGGCGGAACCATGAAACGGACTAAAATTGGTAGGGTAACAATAAGGAAAATAGCAATAATCA
>PXBM01000206.1 GCA_003566935.1 Syntrophomonadaceae bacterium
GCATAACCCATCAATCCTGTTGAAGGATTACTCAGGTAACGCACAGGATCTAAGGCTTCGCGGGTCGGTCCGGCAGTGACTGTTACACTGATTCCTTTATAATCCTTCGGCTTTAAAGCTGCCACGGCATAGTTATAGATATCAATCGGTTCAGGCATTCTCCCGCTGCCGTATACCCCGCAGGCAAGTTCACCTTCGTCGGGATCCATTACCAGGCAGCCCCGGCTGACCAGCTTATCAATATTTTCCCTGACTGCCTTATGCTTAAACATGTTAACATTCATGGAGGGAACGACCACAACGGGGCAATCTGCAGCCAGGTACAGCGTAGTCAGAAGATTATCGGCAAAACCGCAGGCCATTTTACCAATGGTATTAGCTGAAGCCGGAGCAATTAACAGCAAATCAGCAGCATCCAGAAGATCGATGTGCCGGATTTTTTCGCTGGTCCGCTCAGTATACATTTCAACGAAGGCCGGACGGCCGGTTAATGTCTGAAGGGTCAGTGGCGCAATAAATTCTGCTGCCGCCGGAGTCATTACAGCCTGAACTTCCATGCCGGCCCTGACAAAAATTCGAGCCAGCTCGGCAGCCTTGTAGGCAGCGATCCCTCCGGTAATCCCCAGTATAAGCTTATTCAAGCAAAACACTCCTATTTGATTCCGTCACGGATTCTTTCATACTCAATGTTGCCTGCATCAATTTCATGCAGGGCCGTGGTAACATCTTTGCTATAATCGGTTTCAATTGTTCTCCTGCTGCCGTTTCGCAGCTGCCTTCCCCGCTTGGCTGCAGCTATTACCAAAGTGTACTTGCTGTCAACCCTTTTGATTAACTCATCTACCGAAGGATAGATCATTTGCTTTCACCTCCCCAGCCCGGTGGCTTTGCGCCACGGCTGACTTTACATTTTTCAGCATCAATAATTGAACTGATCTGCTCTGCCGCATGTTCCACGGTATCGTTTACAACAATGTAGTCATAAAGATTGTAAGCTTTCATTTCCTGCCGGGCTGTTTCCAGGCGGCTGTTTATCTTTTCGGTATCTTCAGTTCCACGCCCCTTTATTCTCTCTTCCAGGGCTTCCAGGGAAGGTGGGGCCATAAATATGGAAACTGCTTCAGGAGCTTTCTCCATAACCTGGACTGCTCCCTGAACATCTATTTCCAGGATTAAATCTTCTCCCCGGGCCAGGGCCAGCTGCACAGGTTCAAGACCTGTTCCGTAGTAATGGCCGTGAACAACTGCCCACTCCAGGAAAGCGCCTTCCTCGATCAAATTTTTAAAACGGGGCAAAGTAGTAAAATGATATTCTACACCTTCCTGCTCTGCCGGGCGGGGCGGCCTGGTCGTGGTGGATATCGACAGGGAAACAGTATCCCTGATCTTTAGAAGATATCTGCAAACAGTGCCTTTCCCGACACCCGAGGGCCCGGATATAATCAAAAGTATTCCTTCAGACATTAACAACCTCCCGTTTTGGCTAGACCGGATCGACGTTTTCAGAATTTGGTTCACGGGCCTGCAGGCGGTGCTTAACCGTCTCCGGCTGAACGGCCGATAGAATGATATGTCCACTGTCGGCCACTATTACAGCCCTGGTTCTTCTGCCGTAAGTTGCATCAATCAGAAGACCGCGTTCGCGGGCTTCAGTGACAACTCTTTTAATCGGCGCCGACTCAGGACTGACAATGGAAATGATCCGGGACGCAGATACGATATTGCCAAAGCCAATATTAATAAGTTTTATCGTCATAGTCAAACCCCCTTAAACTTTACAGCGTTTGCTCGATATTATTCAAGGTTCTGAATTTGCTCCCGGATTTTTTCCAGCTCGGCTTTCATATCAACCACAACATTAGTCAAACGGTAATCTCCGGCTTTGGAGCCAATAGTATTAACTTCGCGGAACATTTCCTGGGCAATAAAGTCGAGTTTGCGTCCGGCAGGATCTATCCCGGATAAATTGGATCGAAAAGCCTCGATGTGACTCTTCAGGCGAACCAACTCTTCATCTACACCCATCCTTTCAACAAGGAGGGCAGACTCCATCAAAAGCCTTGTTTCTTCAAATTTACCGACCAGCAGCTCTTCAAATTTTTGTTCCATCCGTCTCCGGCAGTCTTCCTTTGCTAACTCTGCAGTATTCGAGGCTGATTCCACCATTTCCTCCAGGTGATCACATCTCTCCATGAGATCCCGGCATAGATTTTCACCTTCGACCTGCCGCTGGTTCAACAGCTGTTCAAGGGCATCCTGTATCGCTGCCCTGGCTATAGGCCAAACTTCTTCTTCATCAAGGGTAACCCCTGCGGGTTTAAATAGTTCAGGCACCTGCAGGAGATGTTCGATTTTAATCTGATCCGATAATTGCAGGCGACTCGAAAGCTGCTCCAGAGACCGGTAATAATCTTTAGCCAGATCATAGTTGACCTTAACCTGGCGTAAACCAGCTGGAATTTCATCCAAGACCAGGTTAACTTCCACTCGGCCCCTTTTGATAGATTCCTGGAGCTGTTTTTTGATCCTGTCTTCGAGGGAATAAAGTTCACGGGGCAGGCGAAGGGCAAAGTCTGCGTAACGGTGATTAACCGAACGCAATTCGGCAATAAAAGTAAAACCGTCCTGTGAACTGCTGCCGCGACCGTAACCGGTCATACTTCTGATCATTATCATCGTCCCTTGTTTTAATGGCTTTAATGCTGCGTTAAATATATCATCAATAAGTGGCAAGCTCAAGGAGTAATTCGTAATAAATTTTTTATATCAGTGTTTAATTTGCCTTATCCGACAGGAGGAATTATACTGTACCGCGGGAGTTGAAACAGCAATGTCATTTGATACACTTACCA
>PXBM01000062.1 GCA_003566935.1 Syntrophomonadaceae bacterium
AAAAACAACCAGGAAAAGCGGTCCGCTGTCGGTTTTTATAGTAATCAGCGGGGTTGAGGAAGAGTTTATAGTTATAACGGCCAAAGGAGTGGTTAACCGGCAAAAAATTAAACAGGTGTCGTTAATGGGCCGCTATGCCAGGGGTGTGACCCTGATCAGGCTTGACGAAAGCGACCGCGTGGTTAATCTAATCGGTCTTGATGAATAGATAAGCAACCAGATCTAAAAAAATTTATACGGTGGTATATCCTAGTGAATAAAGGTAATAGAAAAATAGGCATAACAGATACTTCTCTTCGTGATGCACATCAATCGCTCCTGGCGACAAGGATGCGGATCGATGAGATGATGCCGATCCTGGAAGTAATGGATCAGGTTGGCTACCACTCCCTCGAAGTCTGGGGCGGAGCAACATTTGATGCCTGTATGCGTTTTCTTGATGAAGATCCCTGGGAGCGTTTGCGTCAGCTGCGCAGAAAGCTTAAGAATACAAAACTGCAAATGCTGCTGCGTGGACAAAACCTGGTCGGCTACCGTCACTACCCCGATGATGTCCTGGAAGAATTTATCAAAAAAGCCGTTTCCAACGGTATTGATATCATCCGTATTTTCGATGCCTTAAATGACCTTCGCAACATGGAAAAGGCCATCTTCCGGACCAGGGCAGAAGGAGCTCACGCTCAGGGCACGATCAGCTATACGATCAGCCCTTTTCACAGCATTGACTACTTTGTCAAAGTAGGGCAGGATCTGCGCAGCCTCGGGGCAGACTCAATTTGCATTAAAGATATGGCCGGACTGATTTCACCTTTTGACGCATATGAGCTGGTTGGCAAACTTAAAAAAGAAGTGGGTTTACCGGTGCAGTTGCAATGTCACTATACCAGTGGGATGGCTTCGATGGCTTACCTGAAAGCGGCTGAAGCCGGTGTGGATGTAATTGACACCGCCAACGCTGCACTGGCAATGGGAGCCAGCCAACCGGCTACAGATGCAATGGTTGCGGCTTTTCAGGGAACAGACTATGATACAGGCCTTGACCTGGAACTGTTGAGCCGGGTCAGTAAACATTTTAACGAAATAAGCTGTAGTTATGAAATTCCAAAGGAAGTTATGGGAGTCGATACCAATGTGCTTACATATCAGATACCGGGTGGAATGATTTCAAACCTGGCTTCCCAGCTCGCCGAACAAAAGGCAACCCACCTGTTTAAAGATGTGCTGGCAGAAGTGCCGCGGGTTCGGGCGGATCTTGGCTACCCGCCCCTGGTTACCCCCAGCAGTCAGATAGTCGGGACCCAGGCCGTGGTTAATGTATTAACCGGCGGACGCTATAAAATGGTATCAACGGAAATTAAAAATTATCTGCGTGGTTTGTATGGCAGGCCGCCCGGTGAGATAAGTCAGGATCTTCTAAAAAAAGTGCTTAAAGGTGAACAGCCCATATCCGGCAGACCGGCTGATTTGTTAAAGCCCCAGCTGGAAGAAGTAAGGGCAGAAATTAGCGAGTATATAGAGCAAGACGAAGATGTCCTATCTTATGCTATTTTTCCCAATGTTGCCCTGGATTTTTTTAAAAGGCGCAAGGGTTTGCTCCCGCCGTTGGAGCTGCCAAGCACCTGTAACAGGCTAAATAGATCTGTTAATTCATCATCTAACGAAGCTGAACAAAATAGCCCTAAACTTGAGCTTTTATATTTTATAGATGAAACCCTTTTGTGGGAAAATGAAGGCAACCCTGTATATCCGGCCGGTTAAGTCAATAGCGGCGCTATGTTATTGACACTCGAAGGGCTGAGGGCTATAATATAAAGCAATCTTTTAAAAGCTATGAAGGACAGGAGTAGGCAAAATGCCTTTTTCAGAGAGCCGGGTCCGCTGTAAGCCGGTAAAGGCAGTTGCTGAATGTCGGTCCGAAGCTGTCCGGTTTAAAATAACATTCAGACCGGGCCGGGGTGATACCGTTATCAGCATCGCAGAGCTGATAGATCTGTTAACACAGACATGGTCTACGGTAAAAGGGTGGTACCGCGGAGGAAATCCCTTCGCCCCTTTGGGCGGGGGGCATTTTTATATCTTTCTAATACTTAACATTATTATGAGAAGGGGCGAATCAGATGAACCGGATTATATTTATGAATGGCAAGTTAGTTCCGGAGCAGGAAGCGGTTATTTCTGTTTTTGACCATGGTTATCTTTATGGTGACGGTGTTTTCGAGGGTATCAGGGCATATAACGGACGTGTTTTTAAGCTTGAAGAGCACGTGCGCAGGCTTTATGAATCTGCGCATTCAATAATGCTGCCGATTCCCTACAGCCAGGAAGAAATGATAAAAGCCGTCGTCGATACAGTAAATGCGAACAAGCTTACAGATGCGTATATCAGGCTGGTAGTGTCTCGCGGCGTCGGTGATTTGGGGCTCGATCCAAGAAAGTGCAAAGAGTCCCAGGTTGTAATTATTGCTGATAAAATTGTTCTCTACCCTGAAGAGCTATATGAAGAGGGGCTGACGGTAATTACCGTAGCAACTCGCCGAAACATTGCAGATGCTCTTGATCCCAAGCTCAAATCTCTTAACTATCTCAATAATATTCATGCAAAAATTGAGGCAAACAGGGCCGGCGTGCTCGAAGCCCTGATGACAAACAGCCAGGGTTATATCAGTGAGGGAACAGGTGATAATATTTTTATTTACCGGAAAGGCAAGTTGATTACACCACCGCCTTACCTCGGGATCCTGGAGGGTATCACCCGTGAAGCTGTAATTGAACTGGCCCGGGAGGAGGGTATCCCTCTGCAGGAAGCGCCTTTTACTCGTCACGATGTTTATGTTGCCGATGAATGCTTCCTGACCGGGACTGCTGCCGAGGTGATACCAGTTATCGAAGCCGATATGCGTACTATTGGAACCGGCAAGCCTGGTCCTGTTACCCGTACGCTGATGGAAAAGTTCCGCGAGCTGACACAGACGACGGGAACGCCGCTGTAAGGTAATTTTCAGCAGGCAAAAGTAATTTAGTTTAGCTAAACAGATCTGTATAATTAAAAATCCAGGGTCCCAGGTTTTGGACCCTGCCTTATCAGGAGGTTTCTATTATTCATGCGCAGCCATAAAGTAACCAGGGGCATAGAACGAGCTCCGCACCGTTCGCTTTTCCGGGCATCGGGTTTTCACCCGGAAGAACTTAAACGTCCCCTTGTTGGCATAGTTAACTCTGCCAACGAGATTGTGCCCGGCCACGTTAACCTGGACAAAATTGCAGAAGCTGTTAAAACCGGAGTCAGGATTAATGGAGGAACGCCGGTTGAATTTTCAACGATCGCTATATGTGACGGCATCGCCATGAATCATGCCGGAATGCATTATTCACTGCCCAGCCGGGAAGTGGTAGCCGACAGTGTGGAGTTGATGGTAGAATCGCACTGCTTTGATGCCCTTGTATTTGTTACTAATTGTGACAAAATCCCCCCGGGCATGATGATGGCCGCAGCCAGGTTAAACCTGCCGGCAGTTATTGTCAGCGGCGGTCCGATGATGGCCGGTGATTATAATGGCAAAAAGATTGATTTAAGCAGCATGTTTGAAGGGGTTGGCGCAGTTAGATCGGGCCGTATAACTGAAGCAGAGCTTGCAGAAATGGAAGCAGAAGCCTGTCCGGGTTGTGGATCCTGTGCCGGGATGTTTACCGCTAATTCCATGAACTGTATGGCAGAGGCGCTGGGCCTGGCCCTGCCCGGAAACGGCACAGTCTCTGCAGTCAGTTCAGAGCGCCTACTGCTGGCTAAAGAAGCTGGAATCCAGGTAATGAACCTGTTGAAAAACGGAATCAGAATAGCCGATATATTAACTCCTGAAGCATTTGATAATGCCCTGGCTGTTGATATGGCCCTGGGCTGTTCGACTAATACCCTTTTGCACCTGACTGCACTGGCTCATGAATGCGGTTTCAAGTTAGACTTTAACAGGGTAAATGAGATTAGCAGCCGGACCCCGCAGTTATGCCTGCTCAGCCCGGCCGGAACCGATCGGATCGAAGATCTGGCCCGGGCTGGCGGAGTTACTGCTGTAATCAGTGAGCTGCTTGCTGCAGACTTGCTTCAGCCAAACCTTTTAACTGTTACCGGTAAAACTTTAAGTGAAAATGCTGACGGAGTAGCTGTAAAAGACAGTTCGGTTATATATAGCGCTAAAGAACCTCGCCGTCCCCAGGGCGGATTAGCCGTCTTGTTCGGTAATCTTGCTCCCGATGGTGCAGTGGTTAAACAGGGTGCGGTTTCAGAATCCATGCAGCAGTACCGGGGAAAGGCAAGAGTGTTCGACAGCGAAGAAGAAACAGTGGAAGCAATTAACGGAGAACTTATTAAAGCCGGTGATGTTGTAGTAATTCGTTATGAAGGTCCTAAGGGGGGACCGGGAATGCGCGAAATGCTTGGTCCTACTTCTGTTCTTGCCGGGATGGGCCTGGATGATAAAGTAGCGTTGATTACCGATGGCCGCTTTTCCGGCGCCACCAAGGGCGCTTCAATTGGCCATGTGTCTCCTGAAGCGGCATCCGGCGGACTGATCGGTTTGATTAAAGATGGAGACCCGATCAATATAGATTTGCCAAAACGAAAACTTGAACTTGATGTGGCAGGAGAGGAAATAAGCAAGCGGCGGAAAGAGTGGCATCCACCCGAGCCGAAGATTAATCGTGGCTATTTAAAGCGTTATGCCCGCCAGGTTTCATCGGCAGGTCATGGAGCAGTGTTGAATAATGATTAATATTAAGAAACAGGTGAGTGTTTATGCGTAAAAAGAAAATCAAAGGGGCTAATATGATTTTATCGGCCCTGCAAAAAGAAAATGTAGATGTTATTTTCGGGTTTCCCGGTGGGGCCGTCCTGCCTTTATATGACAAGCTTTACGATGATCCGGTCAAGCATCTCCTGGTTAGACACGAACAGGCCGCTGTTCATGCAGCAGACGGTTATGCCAGGGTTACCGGAAAACCGGGAGTAGTATTCGCCACTTCCGGTCCAGGGGCCACCAACCTGGTAACCGGTATAGCCAATGCCTACATGGACTCTGTCCCCATGGTCTTATTTACAGGCCAGGTAGCCAAGAGCTTTATCGGAACTGATGCCTTTCAAGAGGCTGACATTACTGGGATTACCATTCCTGTAACAAAGCATAATTATCTGGTCAAGGATGTGGCAGAACTGCCAGACATTTTAGCCGAGGCATTTTACATTGCCTCCACCGGCAGGCGTGGCCCTGTCTTAATTGATGTTCCCAAAGATGTCTTTGACCAGGAAGCCTACTTTGACTACAATCGTGAGGTTGACATTCGCGGTTATAAACCAACCTATGAAGGTCATGTCGGGCAGGTATCCCGGGCAGTTAAAGCTATCCGCAATGCGAAAAAGCCGGTAATTTTTGGTGGCGGAGGCCTAATCAGGGCCGGTGCTTCAAAGGCCCTGCGCGAACTTGCCGAAACAGCAAAAATTCCGGTAATCCTCTCGCTGATGGGACTGGGAGCATATCCCGGCGACAGCCCGCTTTTCCTGGGCATGCCGGGGATGCACGGCAGCGTTACTGCCAATTACGCTTTAACCGAGGCAGACCTGATCATTGCTACCGGAGTGCGCTTTGATGACCGGGTGACAGGCAAGCTGGAGTCCTTTGCGAATAATGCCAAGATCATCCATATTGACATTGATCCTGCAGAGATCGGTAAAAATGTTGCTATTGATGTTCCCATTGTTGGAGACGTCAGGTTAGTTTTGGAGGAACTGGTCAAAAAATTGAAGCCCGGCAGTACCGATGCCTGGCTTAAGCAAATCAACAACTGGCAGAGCCAGTTTCCCATGCCGCTGGGTTCGGGTAAAAATGGTCAAAATCTCAAGCCCCAGTTTGTGATAAGAGAGTTAAGCAGGCTGGGTGGTGAAAATGCAATTGTCGCTACCGATGTTGGTCAGCACCAGATGTGGACAGCCCAGCACTTTATTGTCCGGGAGCCACAAACTTTTTTAACATCTGGTGGTCTCGGCACAATGGGTTACGGTTTTCCGGCAGCAATTGGCGCCAGGTTGGCTGCGCCTGATAAACGGGTCATCTGTATTACGGGTGACGGCAGCTTCCAGATGAATATTCAGGAGTTGGCCACAGCTGTTCATAATCAGCTTGATATGATTATAGCTGTTATAAATAATAGTTACCTGGGCATGGTTCGCCAGTGGCAGGATATCTTTTATGAAAAGCGCTACTCGTACACCTCGATGCAGGGCAGCCCCGATTTTGTCCGGGTTGCTGAAGCATATGGTGCGAAAGCTTTCAAGGCAACGACAAATGAGGAAGCAACTGCGGCAATTGAAGAAGCCTTGAAGCTAAAGGGGCCTATTCTTATTGACTTTATTGTTGATCCCGAAGAAAATGTTTACCCGATGGTAGCGCCGAACCATTCGATCAGTGATATTATTATCGGGGGTGTGCAGATATGAAACATGTTTTAGCAGTACTGGTTGAGAATAAACCGGGAGCTTTAACCAGGGTTTCCGGATTATTCAGCCGGCGAGGGTTTAACATTGAAAATATTGCTGTTGGTGAAACACTAACCCCCGGAATTTCAAGAATGACAATCACGGTGGAAGGCAGCGAAACCCTGATTGAGCAGGTTATGAAGCAGCTGCATAAGTTAATTAATGTTATCAGGGTAAGCAACCTTTCTGCAGAGCCTTCCGTGATGCGTGAACTGATGCTGATCAAGGTCCGGGCCGAGGTGGGAAACCGCAGTGACATTCAGCAAATAGTGGAAACATTTCGTGGCAAAGTGGTCGACGTCTCCCCGAACTCGATGGTCATAGAAGTAACCGGAAATGAAGAAAAAATGGAAGCGATCAAGCTGCTGCTCGAACATTTCGGCATACTGGAAATAGTGCGTACCGGGAAGGTTGCCTTGCTGCGCGGAGCCAAGATAACCAGGGAAGCATAACCTTTAACTTTAAACATAAACATATAGACGGGTTCATCGGCAAAAGAAAACAACAGGAAGATGGTGGATTATGAACAATAATTTTGGCATGACGATGGTTGAAAAAATACTCGCTGCCAAAGCGGGAAAAGATAAAGCAGTGCCGGGAGAACTGGTTAATGTTGAAGTTGACCTTGCGCTTGGCAATGATATTACCGCTCCTGTGGCAATCAAAGAGTTTAAGCGATTTGGCCTTGATCGGGTTTTTGATTCTGAAAAAATTGTGCTGGTTCCTGATCATTTTACTCCCAACAAAGATATTGCGGCAGCAGAACAGGCTCTTGTGCTGCGTCGTTTTGCTAAAGAGTACGGTATAAAACACTATTTTGAAGTTGGCAGAATGGGGATAGAACACGCCCTGCTGCCGGAACAGGGCCTGGTTCGGCCCGGTATGGTTATTATCGGGGCCGACTCCCATACCTGTACGTACGGAGCCCTGGGGGCATTTGCTACAGGTGTGGGCAGTACTGACCTGGCTGCAGCAATGGCGATCGGCGAAGCCTGGTTCAAGGTGCCGCCAACAATCCGTTTTGAATATAACGGGCAGATTCCTGAGTGGGTCAGTGGGAAAGACTTGATTCTGCTTACAATCGGAAAGATTGGTGTAGAAGGAGCCCGCTACCGGGCTATGGAGTTTGCCGGCAGCGCAATAGACTCACTTCCCATGGATGGCCGTTTAACCATGGCCAATATGGCGATTGAAGCCGGAGGCAAGTGTGGTTACATGCAGCCTGATCAAATTACTTTCGATTATCTTGAAGGCCGGGTTGACCGGGCGTACACTTCGGTATACAGCGATGCGAATGCGTCATATGAAAGTATCCATACTTTCGATGTAAATAATCTTGAGCCCCAGATAGCGTTTCCTCCTTCGCCGGATAAAGTATTTCCGGTCTCAGATGCCAAAGGGATTGAGCTTGACCAGGTAGTGATCGGTTCCTGTACAAACGGTCGTATAGATGATCTAAGGGCTGCTGCTTCGGTCATCAGGGGAAAAAAAGTAAAGGAAGGCTTAAGACTCTTGATTATCCCTGCTACCCAGCACATATACCGCCAGGCAATCGACGAAGGTCTGATGGCTGACTTTATAGATGCGGAGGCCGCTGTAAGCACGCCGACCTGCGGACCCTGTCTTGGAGGCCATATGGGAATTCTGGCTAAAGGGGAGAAAGCCCTGGCTACAACAAATCGCAATTTTGTCGGCCGGATGGGGCATCCCGAAAGTGAAGTTTACCTTTCAAACCCGGCTGTAGCCGCCGCATCAGCAGTAGCAGGATCCATTGTCCATCCAGAGGAGGTGCTGTCATGATTCTGCAGGGAAAAATTTGGCTTTTTGGAGACAATATAGATACAGATGCAATTATAGCCGCTCGTTATCTAAGCACAACTGAGCCGGGGGAGCTGGCTGCGCATTTGATGGAAGATATTAAGCCTGACTTTCCGGGGCTGGTTCAGGAAGGTGATATCATTGTAGCCGGAAACAACTTTGGTTGTGGCAGCTCCCGTGAACATGCACCCCTGGCTATAAAAGGTGCAGGAGTTTCTTGTGTTATTGCTCGCAGCTTTGCCCGGATTTTTTATCGCAATTCAATCAATATCGGCCTGCCCATCCTGGAGTGTAAAGAAGATTTTTCGGGGCTAAAGTCCGGAGAGGATCAGTTAAAAATTAATTTAGAACTTGGCAAAATCATTCACCTGCAGAGTGGGCGCGAATATAATGCTGCTCCATTTCCCCACTTTATGCAGGAGCTAATCAGCCGCGGTGGCCTTGTTGAACATGTCAAGGCCCGGCTTGCAAGTCAGTGAAGCTGTTAAATATCAGTTGCAATTTCTATTTAATAATGGTAGGGTTTAACCGTAATAATGACGAATTTTGTGCTTAACCGGTATTATAGTATTGATACGGCTATAACACTTTCCCGGCCGGGTTTGCCGATCGGGTGATTTTGAGGAGGCATATGGATGAAGAAGTATACCAGCGAAAATATTCGCAACGTAGCATTAATTTCCCATGGCGGTGCCGGAAAGACTTCTCTTACCGAAGCGCTGCTTTTTACGTCAGGTGCTATAAACCGTTTGGGAAAAATTGAGGGGGGAAATACTACTACAGATTTTGATCCCGATGAAATTAAAAAGCAGGTTACAATAAATGTTGGTCTTGCTCCCCTTGAGTGGGATGGGATCAAAATTAACCTGCTCGACACGCCCGGCTATTTTGACTTCATTGGCGATGTTTTAGGCGCATTAAGGGTGGCAGACAGTGCTGTTGTCGTTGTGTGTGCCGTCTCGGGAGTTGAAGTAGGAACAGAAAAGGTCTGGGGTTACGCCGATGACTTTAACCTGCCCCGCCTGGTTGTTGTTAACAAGCTTGATCGTGAAAATGCCGACTATGAAGGCACGCTTGAACAGCTTCGGGAGCATTTTGGTTACAGTGTTGCCCCACTGCAGATGCCAATTGGCAAAGAAGCCGATTATAAAGGGGTAGTTGATCTCGTCGGCCAGAAAGCAATCATGTTTTCTGATGACGGCAAGTCTGTGACCCAGGAAGATATCCCTGTTGACATTAAGGATCACGCTGAAGAGCTGAGAGAAAAGCTGGTAGAAGCAGTGGCAGAGGCTGATGACAGCCTGCTTGAAAAATACCTGGAAGGGGAACCTATGACGGATGAAGAATTCAAGCAAGGGCTCCGTCAGGGTGTTTTGCATAATAAAATTGTTCCGGTTCTCTGCAGCGCAGGAACCAGCAACTATGGAACCCAATCTCTGCTCGACTTGATTAAAGCATACCTGCCAACCCCGTTGGATCAGGGAGAACTAAAAGGTTATTTGCCCGACAGCGAGGAAGAAGTTACCCGCAAACTTAGCCCGGAAGAGCCAATGTCAGCCTTTGTTTATAAAACCCTGGCCGACCCTTATGTCGGAAGGATTAACTTTTTCAGGGTATATTCCGGGACAGTACAGCCTGACAGCCAGGTATATAACTCAAGCAGGGACATTAATGAAAGATTCGGCCAGGTTTTTGCCATGCGCGGCAAAAACCAGGTTAGTATGGATGAAGTTGTAACTGGGGACATTGCCTGCGTTGCCAAGCTGCAGGAAACAGTAACCGGTGATACCCTTTGCGACCGTAGCGCGCCGATTGTCTTTCCCAAGCTTAACTTCCCCGAACCGGTTATATCCTTTGCCGTTGAACCAAAGACCAAGGGCGATGAGGAAAAAGTTGGCAGCGGTCTTTCTCGTTTTCTGGAAGAAGACCCTACGTTCCATTTAGAGAGAAAGGCAGAAACCAAGCAGTCAATTATTTCCGGGCTGGGCGAACTCCACTTAGATATTATTGTAAGTCGCCTGCAGGAAAAATTTGGTGTGGAAGTTGAATTATCCACGCCTAAGGTCCCCTACAGGGAGACAATTAAAGGTCAAGCCAGGGTGGAAGGCAAGCATAAGAAACAGTCTGGTGGTCGAGGCCAGTTCGGCCATGTCTACATTGAAATGGAACCTGCTGAAACCGGTGAAGGCCTGGTTTTTGAAAATAAGATTTTTGGTGGAGCAGTGCCAAGGCAGTATATACCAGCAGTAGAAAAAGGTGTAAATGAAGCAATGGAAGAGGGTGTGGTTGCCGGTTACCCTGTCCAGGATATTATAGTCAGGCTGGTGGATGGTTCCTACCATAATGTTGATTCATCTGAAATGGCCTTTAAAATTGCCGCTTCGCAGGCCTTTAAAAAGGGCATGGAACAGGCTGATGCCATACTCCTTGAACCGATCATGAACCTGGAAGTGGTTGTTCCCGAAGCTTACATGGGAGATATTATGGGCGATTTAAACAGCAAGCGCGGCAAGATCCAGGGTATGGATCCGGGAGAGGGCGTGCAAAAAATCCGGGCCCAGGTTCCCATGGCCGAAATGTTCAAGTACTCTATTGATCTGCGTTCAATGACTCAGGGCAGAGGCTTCTTTACCATGGAGTTCTCACATTACGAAGAAGTGCCTTACCAGGCGGCTGAGAAGGTTATCGCTGAGTCGAAAAAGGAAGATGAAGAAGAATAATAAAGCTTAATACTGGAAAGATGGTAAGGCGGGGGCAGTCTCAAGACTGCCTCTTTCAATTTAACTATTTTAACTGCGTAACCAGCTGAAGTAAATAGAAGCAAGGATAGGTTTCTTCAGCAGGCATCAGAAACAGAATATGGCTGAGACAGTAGCTACTAACTATTTCGCTATGCAGCAAGGTTAAAGAAGTTTCAGCTAGCTTTTCCGGGTAATTATACGGTATAACTTAGAAGAAATTTTACTTAAAATCAAGCGGCCAAAGGCAAATAGCGGCTTGATATCATCAGCGGCCCAGATTGCGTGAGCCTTGCGGTATTTTAGCCATGGACGTACTATTTCTTTTAGTGACAGCTGTTTTTGCCTGAGATAAGCAATACTGCTTATAAAATCTTCATAGGCGTGCCAGAATACCCAGGGCTTGTTTTCTGCCAGGTGATAATCCGGCAGGGGATCGCCAATCAAATCCCTGTACATAATATATGTGAATTCAACCCCGCATTTGTCGAATAAAACATTCAGTGTGCTCAGGCGGGCATTGATCTCGATCATGTAAAACCTGCCGTCATCGGGGTTTTTCTTAAACTCAATTTCGCCGTAGCCACGGTAACCAAGTTTATGCATGTAATCCAGTCCCATCTCGATCAGTTCACGATCATATACCTGCCTGGTCAGGGTTGATGACCCGAAATTAATGGGAAACTGGCGCAGTTTCTGTCCGGTAAAAGTGTGAGTCGGGCGGCCTTCTGTGTTGATGTAAACATCAAAGACGTACATCTGATCATCAAAGCCGGGAATGATTTGCTGAACCATTACTTCCAGGTTGCTGCTTTGAACCTTTTGCAGCGCTCTTTTCAAGTCATCCTGATCATTAACCCTGAGGCATTTCTGGCGAAAAAGGCGGACAAATTTATGTGACAGAGCAGGCTTGATTATAGCCGGGTATGAAATGTTATTTAAAACCTCGGGAAGGTTAGTGCTGCTGTCAACAATAAAGGTTTGCGGAATTTGCAGGTTATGCTCTTTTGCCAGTAGGGCAAGACCATTTTTATCTATAATTTTCTCGAGCAGGTAGCCGCCGTTATCGGGGAATATGTAATATGAAGCCAGCTGTTCGGCATAGCGGGAGATAAGCAAAGCATAGTTGTCTGCGGTCGCCATCAGAATGGGACGTTGTTCAAAGCTTTTGCCCAGCTTAACTAAAAATTGTACCAGCCCAGCTTCATCGGTATTGACGTTTGGGCACTTAATCTTCTCTGTCACATAGCGGGATGACAGGGCGTAGGCTGTAGGAAAATGGTAATCCAGAGCATAAACCGGAATATCATGCCGTCCCAGGGTGCGAATCGCCCCCAGGGCGGTGTAAAAATTTGCTCCTAACATTACTACCGGTGTTTGCAAGCTCTTGTTCCCCGTGTTTAAAAGGATAAGTATATAGGGTATCTCTAGCTATATATGATAACTTTATATTGATTTGCATGAGATTACAAGATCCTTGAGGATCTTTTATCCTCTGGCAATTATGATATAATCAAGGAAACTTAAGGTAACCGGGGTAAAA
>PXBM01000143.1 GCA_003566935.1 Syntrophomonadaceae bacterium
ATCATGCCCGCGACCTGATCCAATGCGTCGACAAAGAAGGCAGGTTTATCTATGTCAATCAGGCCTGGCTTTCAACCCTTAACTATAATGCAGAAGAAATAGATAACCTCACCCTGTGGGACATTATTCATCCTGATTCAATGGAACACTGGATGGCTATATTTGAGCAAGTTCTCACCGGCAAAGACTTTGGTGAAGTAGAAGCAGTTTTTGTAGCTAAAGACGGAACCGGGATCACGGTAGAAGGAAATGTCGATGCTAAGCTTGATAAAAATGGCCGGTGAATACTTCCAGGTCGATCGCAGCTATATATTCCAGTTTTCAGAAGATATGCAAACAAGAAGCCTAACCCACGAATGTTGTACAGCAGGTGTCAAGCCGCAAAAAGAAAGACTGCGGGACCAGTCGTTAACCAATCTTCCCTGGTGGACAGAAAAGTTGAAATCAAAAAGCTGTATTCCCATTTCCGAAACAGACAGCCTCCCCCCGGAAGCAGAAGGGGAAAAACGAGAGTTCAAAACGCAAAACCTAAGCTCCCTTATTTACGTGCCCATAATAAAAGAGGGTCAACTGATCGGGGCATTGGGCTTTGATACAGTCAAGCAGAAGGTGGAGTGGACAAAAGCACATGAAACCCACCTGTTCATACTCGCTGAATTGATCTCCAGCGCCCTGACCAGTTGTCAGGCCGAAGAAGCCTTAAACACATCAAGCAGGGAACAGCTTCTTTTAGTCTAATTATTAAGTATAGGTTTTATTAATACTACACCACCGGGGAGCTGCTTCATGAAAAACACGCTCTACACAAGCGGGTTTAAACCACCATTAAAATGGGCTGGCGGCAAAAGGTGGCTTGTTCCACATCTGCTGCCACTATGGGAGCCATACCAGCACAAGCGCCTGGTTGAGCCGCTGTGTGGCGGCCTGGCTATTACATTGGCTCTGCTACCACAAAAAGCACTTCTTAATGATGTAAATGCCCACTTGATTAACTTTTTCAGATGGCTTCAAAAAGGATTAGCAGTAGATATGCCTTTAAATAATAATGAAGAAGTATACTATAGCTACCGTGAACGTTTCAATGAACTGATTAAAGCCGGCCGGGAAGATTCTAAGGAAGCCGCCGAGTTGTTCTATTACCTCAACCGGACAGGCTACAATGGTCTTTGCCGCTTTAACAAAAAGGGCTTTTTTAACGTTCCCTTTGGCCGCTATAAAAACATAAACTATAAACTTGATTATGCCCCCTATAAAGAGCTTTTCAGTCAGTGGGACTTTTCTTGCTGCGATTTTGAAGAACTGATATTAAAGGAAGATGACTTTGTATATGCCGACCCACCCTACGATGTAGAATTTACAACTTACTCACAGGATGGTTTTAGCTGGGAAGACCAGGTCCGCCTGGTTAAATGGCTAACCAAACACCCGGGGCTGGTTGTACTCTCGAATCAGGCGACTGAAAGAATTGTAGAGCTCTATAGTGATTATGGGTTTAAGATCAACTACTACGACGCTCCACGTAGAATTAGCTGTAACGGTGACAGAACACCAGCGAAGGAAGTTCTGGCCACAAGAGGAACCTGCTATTGATTTTGCCAGGTGAATCGTGGAAGGTCCTCCCTGTATAAGCAAGAAGTGTTTCTCAAAATCCGATTCGGATAAGTCTCTAATAAATCATTGGATCGTCACTTTAATTTATGACCCTGCTGCGCTGACCTAAATAAGGTTAAAGTTAGTTTGGTTGATTTTCCATGATCAGGCTCCTAATCTATTTCTTTTATTAAACCCAGGAACAGCTCGACCACCTGGGGATCAAAATGAGTACCGCTTTCCTTTTTGATATGCTCCAGCGCATCTTCACGACTCCATGCCGGGCGGTAAGGACGGTCGCTGGTCAGGGCATCAAACACATCAACTGCTGCAAATATACGTGCTTCAAGCGGGATTTCATCACCTTTCAACCCTTGAGGGTACCCGGTACCGTCGATTTTCTCGTGATGACAATAAGGGATATTTACGGCCGGTTTCAAATAAGCAATCGGGGCCAGCACTTCATAAGCATATATGGGGTGCCGGCGCATGACTTCCCATTCGCGATCATTTAAAGGCCCGGGTTTAAGCAATATAGTGTCAGAAACGCCCATTTTTCCAATGTCGTGAAGTAAAGACCCCCGGTAAATATGGGTTAGCTGCTCCTCGCTAAAGCCTAACTTTTTTGCCAGCGCCAGGGTCATTTCAGTTACTCTTTTGCTGTGTCCTTCCGTTTCCTGATCGCGCAGTTCAAGAGCAGCCGCCCAGCCTTGAATTGTTTCATCATAGGCTTCAACAAGCGCTATCTCGGAAGACTGCAGTTCTTCAAAAAGGCGAATCCGGTGCACGGCAATCCCGGCCATTTCAGCCACTGATGAAAGCAGTTTGATATCTTCTAAGTTAATTTCACGCGGGAGTTTAACTGCTATAACCATTGAGCCAATCATATTATGCCCGCTGTGGATAGGCAGGCAGGCGCCTCCCCAACCGGCTGGTGTTTTTGGACGACTGTGATCGCTGATATTTGGATCGAAGATAAATTCAGGGCTGGTGTACGGTTTCCCGCTCTCATAAGTTATACCGACAATTCCCTCACCCGGCAGAATATCTTTTTCATCTTCAAATTGCGTAAACCACCCTTTAGCTGACGCCTGGTAGAGCTTACCACCTTCAGGTTCTTCCAGCCAGACTGCTCCAGCTTCTGTTTTAAGAGCGGCAAGGACTTGATCAAGCAAAGAAGAGAGCACAGCATCTAAGTTATCCAGGTAGCGCAGGGAAGTGGATATGTTGTAAAGCACTTCAAGTTCGGCCAG
>PXBM01000127.1 GCA_003566935.1 Syntrophomonadaceae bacterium
CTTTTTGATACAATTGATACACTGAAAGCCCTTTTGCCGCTTTTAGCAGAAATGCTTGAGACGATGGTGGTAAATAGTGATAGGTTGAAGCAGGCGGTAGACGATGATTACCTCTGCGCAACTGATCTTGCAGATTACCTGGTGAAAAATAAAATAACCTTCAGGGATTCCCATCACATTGTCGGTCAGATGATTGCTTGCAGCCGGGATAAAGGGGTCCGGTTACGAGAACTTACTGCTGAAGAAAGAAGTAAATTCCATCCTGCCCTGGCAGCGGATATCTCACAACTTCTTGACCCGGTCAGGGTAGTGGAAGCCCGATTAAGCAGGGGTGGTACTGCTCCAAAAGCAGTGAAAAAACAGCTAGAAATTGCCCGCCATGATCTGGGAGAATAGGTTATAGCTATAGTGTTCGTGGGTAACCTTTAGTCAGGTCAGAGTCAGATAGAAAATCTGCAAGTTCAGACAGCGTGGTAATATCCCTGTTTTTCAGTTCAGGTAAGAGGGTTAAGTAAAGGGAGGCGGCAATCCTGGCATCACACAAAGCATTGTGTCTCCCTTTTAGGCTCAAGTTAAAGCGCGGTGCCAGGCTTTCCAGTGAATAATCACCCAGTGAATAGTATAAAGCTGATGCCAAAAGTGCCGTATCAATAACGGGATTAATAATTCTTTCCCCAATTGATGCGCCCAGTTTAACATTCATGAAGGAAATATCAAAAGAAGCATTATGGGCAATCAGGGTGCCGGAGCCGCAGAATTTTAGAAAGTCTAGTAATACCGGGCCGATTTCGCGCTTGTCATTTAGCATGTCATTGGTCAGGCCGGTGATTTTTTTTGATGGTTCAGACACCGGATGTTTCGGATTGACCAGTTCATAAAAATATGGTTTATCGAGAATAGTTCTTTTTTCTATGACAACAGCACCGAGTGATATAATTTCATCTCCTTCAAAGGGGCATATCCCGGTAGTTTCAATGTCGAAAGCGATATATCTTGTTTCAAACAGATTAGCTGACCAGTTGATATTTTTCTTTGTCCTATTAATTAATTCAAACAGTTTATGCCGCAGTTTCTCGCTTTGCAGGGCAGGTTTAATTTTATTATTCCGAGAAAAAATAAAATCAAAAAAGTTGTTGTTACCGGGGTTGCAGCCGCGGAGGTCTGTTCTTTTAGCTGTCCGGTTTAATTGATTTAAATTAGGTTCATAATATGTGATGCCCATATATTTCCTTTCTGCTTAATTAAGCTTTATGCACATGGAATGTATGTGCTGTTAAAGTTTGCAGGTGATTAACAGTGTTCAAGGCTTTTTTAAGACGGGCAGTATCTCTTTTCCCCAGGCGGTCTATGGCAATAGTGTTTTCCGGTGTTGAACCTTTTTTCAGGTATTCAATACCGTTTTTTATCCTGAACATTAATAGTGCTTCGTAAGCAGTTTCCAGTGCTTCAGCATCATCAGGCTTGAAGGTGCTAAGGTCTTTTAATCTGCGGATTCTTTCGAAAGTATTTGTTTCCAGGATACCTTCACGCAAGGCAAAAAGACGGATACAGTCGACCATGTGCACCATTACAGCGCTTTTCAGGTTAATAATATTGCGCTTACCATCCTCTTTGCTGGTTATTATTTGGCCAAATATATTCATAGGGACCCTGTGATTCAAATCATCTTCGGCCATAAATAGCAGGGCATGTTTTGCTTCATGAAAAAGTTTTGATGTGAAAAACTTCAATTCTTTGCAAAGGTTTTCCTCCCCGCTGACAAAGCGATAATCAAGGAATATGGTCATATTTCTTATATCTTTACCATCCATAGTATCGACCCATCTTTTTATATTGTTTTTCCACATAGAAAGCGGCAGGCACCAGCGGGGGTTATCAGCCATAACTTCTCCGGGACATCGCTTGAAGCCGCATTCTTCAAGGCCGGCAACTATTCTTTTACCCAGGGCCATAAAGTAATTTGCTGCCAACTCGGCTTTAGCCTCATGACAATCCTCAAATATTATGCCATTATCCTGATCAGTTCGCAGAAACTGCTCTTTCCTGCCCGCACTGCCCATGCTGATGAAGCAGTATTTAACCGGTGGCGGTCCCCAACCTTCTTCAAACAGGTTGTTTTCGGCAATTTCAATTACTCTCCGGGTAATCCTATCATAAAGCTCAGTGATAAGGGCACATATTTCTGAAGCGTAAGCTCTCTCACTGAGCAGGGCCTGCTGCACCTGGTCGACTTCGTTTATAACCAGTGCCAGTTCACCGAAGCTATTTTTTTTCTCAATCTGTCTTACTATAGAAAGGGCTCCGCTGTTGCGGTTTTTGATTAGATCCCTGATAGTTAATATGCCCAGCAAAACGTCGTTTTCGTTTGTCACAACCACATGGCTGATATTATGTTTGACCATCATTAATAAGGCCTGGTAAGTAAAATCTTCCGGTCGCACGGTTACCAGGTTGGCTGACATAACCTGGTGTGCCCTAAGATTAAGATCGGGCTTATCTTTTGAGAGGATTTTTCTGACCATGTCCTGCTCGGTAATAATCCCTACCGGTTTTTCATTAATTGCTTTAACAACCACGGAGCTGACTTTGTATTCGGTCATTTTTTTAGCAACATCAGAAATCTTGTCCATCGGCAGGGTCGTAACAACTCTGTCAACGCAAATGTCAGAAATTTTTCTTCTAAGCGGTTGCTCTGTCAATGTTTTTTCATCATCTATAGCAGGCATAGAAAATATACCCCTTTAACAGGTATTTAGTATTTCTTATTATATGTGGGAAGTCATTCCCAGGCAAGAGCGATATTGCTGTCGCCTATTTAGCATAGGGC
>PXBM01000153.1 GCA_003566935.1 Syntrophomonadaceae bacterium
GTGAAACAAATAAAGCTAATAAATATGGCTAAAAATAGTATAGGCCCAGACCTTGAAAAATATTACTCCAAGGCCCGGGCATTACTATCCCTGAAATTACCCCGTGCTTTCATGCTGGTAATTAGAAGCGCAGTTTTCAATAACCTGTAAAGTATTCTTGCTGTTCAGAGTAAAAGTTTTTAACGTTTTCAAAAATTACCTTCGATAGTAGAAAAGAAGATCAAAAGCACATGTTTAAACTATTGTTCGCCCTCATAACTGTCATATATATGTCACATGAAGCGACTAAAATGGTATTAACAGGAGGTAATTCGCGATGACCGATCAAAAGATTAAGCTTCACCTGGCCACGAGCCAGAAGTTCCTGCCCGAAAATGCCTTTACCCCGCTCCACATGATGATGCAAATCATTCAGCCCAAAGTAAACCTGGAAGGAGAAAGGCTGCCCTTAAATATCTGCTTTGTCCTGGACCGTTCCGGTTCAATGGCCGGTCAAAAACTCGAGTACACCAAAAAAGCGATCAGCTTTGCCATCAATCACCTCGAGGCAGATGACACTGTTGCGGTGGTTACCTTTGACAGTGAAGTTGATCTGCTTATCCCGGCTACCAGGGTAGAAAATAGGGATCAGCTCATAGCCCGGGTTAAACACCTGCAGCCCGGCGGAACAACTAACTTAAGCGGTGGGCTGATCGAAGGTGCCGATCAGGTCAGGAAGAACCGATCAGAAGAGCAGGTGAACCGCGTCATCCTGCTTACCGACGGCCTCGCCAACCAGGGTATTACTGACCCGGTTAGGTTAGTCGAAATGGTAAAGGATATCAGAAGTTCAGGCATTTCTCTCTCCACCCTGGGAGCCGGTGAGGATTTTGACGAAGATCTCTTGGTAGACCTGGCCGAAGCCGGTGATGGCAATTTCTACTTTATTGCCTCACCCGATGCTATACCCTCCATCTTTGAAAAGGAGCTTAAAGGCCTGCTGAGCGTTACAGGGCAAAATCCCATCCTTATTATTAAACCTGCCGCTGGAGTTAAGTTAAGCAGAGTTTTCGGTTACGAACCCCGGCAGACAGATCAGGGCGTACTCTTCAAGCTGCCCGATATCTACAATGGTGAAACCAAAACAATTATAGCTGAGCTCTATGTAGAGACAGCTTCATCAGTCATGCAACCAATTGCCGATCTTAATTTCCGCTACTTTGACGTAACCGCAGAGTTTAGTAAGGTAAGCTACGATTTAAGCCTGATGTTAGAAGTCACCTCAGACCAGGCGAAAATCGAAGGCGGTTTTGATCTGAAGGTAAGTAAGGAAGTAGAGCTCTTCAAGGCCGGTCAGGCCCGGGAAGATGCCCTGAAAAGAGCCGATCACCGTGATTACAAAAGTGCTCGCAAAATACTATTGGACCAGGCAGATAAACTTCAAGAAGTATATGCCAACACCGGGGATGATGAACTAATTGCCCAGTCAGAGGTATTAAAATCTGAAGCACTGCAGATGGAAGATGAGCTCTATAGCAAAGCTTACCGGAAAAGTGCCAAGCAGGCCAGTTACGACCTGCGTAAAAAACGGTAAGGGGTGATAAGCTGCCGCTGGGATATAAGGGCTGATAAAGAAGCAGGATTATTCTATGAAATAGCGAAACTTAAAAATATACAGTAAACAGATCAATCCCCACGAATTAAACACCAGTTTTGCTTCCATGTGACAACCGCTTGTCATATCAGCCCGTTACAATTATAATACTTTTTAACCGGGGATGTAACCATGAGCGTCAACGAAACCAGGGGCTTTTTTACAAGCTGGCCCGACTGCTGGCGCCTTCTCTTCATGGAGTCAACGTATTTGATTAGATCAAGACCTGAGCCTATTAAATCTTAGTCCTTTTAAACTGCCCTTTCCTGCTAGTAACTGAAGGCGCGATTTTCAATAATCCGGTAGTTGTCGATCAAATGGTCCATGGTGCGCTCGCCCACCTCATTTCACATATTTACAGAGTAAAAGTCGTATTACTCTTTAACCGGGGATATAACCATGAGCGTCAACAAAGCCAGGGGCTTGTTATATAAGTTAGCCCGTATAAAGATTGAGTTGTTAAATTCTGGTTTGTTGTAATTCTTTATTGCTACCATTATAATCAAGATAAATCAACGCTAAAGAAGGTGTATTTGTATGAACAATGAAATTGTTTCTTCAAAGCCTGAGATTATGTATGGCAAACCAGTAATCGCGGGTACACGCATACCAGTAGATTTGATACTAGAAAAATTAGCTTCTGGAGAAACTTATGAACAGATTATTGAAGCTCATCCAAGACTTACTGAGGAAGCCATAAAGGGTGCCCTACAATATGCAGCAGATGTTTTACGTTCCGATTCAATTTACCAAGTAAACGAGGTATAAAATGAATTTTATTGCAGATGAAAGTGTAGATCAGCCTATCGTAAATTATCTGCGTAAAAATAACTACAATGTAATTGCTATTGTTGAGATGGATCCGGGTTTACCAGACAAGCAGGTATTTGATATTGCGAATGATAGTAAAGCTATTTTGATAACCGCAGACAAGGATTTCGGGGAGTTAGTTTTTCTCCAAAATGCTATAACATTTGGTGTAATTCTGATCCGTTTGTCTGGATTGACCTTAAGCAAAAAAATAAAAATTGTTTATAATGCAATAAAGAAATATGGAAATGAGATAGAAGGTTCTTTTACAGTTATAACACCTGGTATAGTCAGGGTTAGGAAAAGAAAATGATATTACTGGATATGCTTTCTTGATAGAAGTCCAGGCCTTGGAATAATATATTTCAAGGACTGGGCCTGAA
>PXBM01000270.1 GCA_003566935.1 Syntrophomonadaceae bacterium
ATGTCCCAGCGGGTTTCACCTTTTTTACTCCAGCAGGAGGGTATGAAGACCAGTTCTGCGCTTTTTAGGGCCAGTAAGCGGGCCGGTTCGGGCAATTCAGCATCGTAGCAGATCAAGATGCCGATTTTACCCAGGCTTGTTTCGAAAACAGGATACCCTTTACCTTCCCGGTAAGACAGTTTTTCCACTCCCCAGCGGTAATTTTTACGGGCACAGCCAAGAACCACCCCTTTCTCATCTATTAATACTGCAGTATTGTAAACAACACCGGTAACTTCACCGCGTTCTGCAATAGGGGCGATAATGATCATTTCATTTTCTGCTGCAAATTTCTGTAACTTGTTGATAACCGGACCATCAATTGGTTCAGATTGGGAAAAAAGATGATGTGATTCGATAATGTAGCCGGTATTAAATAGTTCTGGCAAGCAGGCAATTTTTGCATCCTGGTCGGCGGCTTCTTTAAGCCCGTCCAGCGCTTTAGCCACATTGCCTTCAGAATCGCCGATTACGGTATGAGTCTGTACAGCGGCAACTTTAAATACTCTCATTTATTACATGCTCCTTTCACTGCCTAAGCCGGTGTCTGAATATATTTTTCGCCCTGGCTATAATATTCCCCTTCCCGAACCCGCCAGAACTGGGCGGGCCGGGAAGAGAAAAACGTTAAGTTGACTGAATTCCCAACTGACTCTCTTTAATATTAATAATTAAAGCCAACCAGAATTACTGAGTTAATTCGGCCAATTTCTTCGGGGTCAGGACCTGGGAAAGGCTGACTCCTTCTGTCTTTTCTTTACTGCGGCCTTCTTCATGTACTTCTTCAACTACATCAATAACTTCCTGTGGTGGTTGCTTGGTGTTCAAGCTGACAACCACTGTCAGGACTATGGCCACGATAGCTGCCGGGAAGGCCTGAAAGAGGTACTCGCCAAGACCCAGCGGGTTCCAGAATAGAAGGACTATAAAGCCCCCGATCAGGCCGGCAATCGCACCTTCACGAGTAGCACGCTTCCACCATAAACCGAGCACAATTGGTGTGAAGAATAATCCCAGGGTAACCCAGCCAAACCAGGAGATGATCAGTACTCCTGGCCCACGATCCAGGGACATTAATACAGCAACTATGGCAATTACAACAGTTACTAAGCGGCCATAAAGCAGCTGCTGCTGATCTGTAGCTTTTGTGTTGATTATTTTAGCGTAAACGTCGTTTACTATAGTGGATGTTCCCATTAAAAGCATTGAGTCTGCCGTTGACATCATCGCGGCCAGTAAGCCGCCAATGAAAATACCGGCAAAAATGGGATGGACCATAATGCTGAAGAACTGGATTAATACAGTTTCAGTATCGCCGGCCATCGGCAGGAGGTCGGGGGAAGGATACTGGGTGCGCATATAGAGCGCAGCCAGGAATGTGCCATAGAACAAAATAAACTGGATGAACACGGCCAGAAGGCCGGCCAGGTTCAATGATTTACGGCTTGTAGCGCTCATGTAACGCATCATCAGGGTGGGCTGTCCGACCCAGCTGAAAATCCCGTCACCAAAGAATAAGCTGATTCCCATGATGATCAGGGGAATACTAACAAAAGGTGAAATGATAAAATCAGGGTCCGTCTGGGCGATCTGTCCGAGTTCTACAGACATTTCACCCAGTCCCCCGGAAAATGAGATGGCGAAAATGCCGGCAAGGGCTGCTCCTGTAACCATGATAATGCCCTGGATAAAGTCGGTCCAGGCAACGGCCAGCAAACCGCCCAGGATAGTATAAACCAGGAAGACAACTGCCGCTATCAGGACACAGGTCAGGTAATCCCAGCCCATTAAAGTTTCAAAAGTGATTCCGGCAGCAACCAGCTGGCCGTTTACATAAGCCAGGGCTGCAGCCAGGATAATGAGCATTGATACTATGCGCAGGACCCGGGATTTGTCGTAATAACGGGCTTCTAAGACATCGGGTACAGTAATTGAGTTTGTTTTCTTCGAATAAGTGCGGATTAATTTACTGACTAAAACGAAGCTTAATAGAATACCGATCGTAGCACTGGGAATCATGGTATAAGTAGGTTCCCATCCGGAGCGATAAACGAAACCGGCAAACCCCATGGCTAGCCAACCGCTCATTCCGGTAGCGCTGAAAGTAAAAGCCATCACCCATGGGCCTATTCTTCTTCCGGCTAGAATATAGTCTTCAAGATTTTTCATGTAACGACTTGCTATTACTCCAAGCACAAGCAATACTACAAGGTAAATAGAAGCCAGCACGATGATTACCTGTTGAACTTCATCAAACATAAATAAAGCCTCCTTTTAAAAGTTAAAAGAAAAAATGCTAATCTGTTGTAAAGTACCAATAAAAAGCTGCAACAAATGTCAGGACTGCCGGAACAAAAATAAAAAGCCAGCTTGATACAGGAACTTGTTCCATTATTCACAACCTCCTTTCCATACTATCTAAATTGCCAAAGCTAACATAACACGGGCCCTACACATTCCTACTGGTTATTGTTGTTTCATACATTTGAAAGTTTATACAACTTGATTGGACAAGATTATGACCATTAAGATAAGATATAAGTGGACATTACTTAAGTGCTTGGAGATATAATTTACATGGAGCAAGTGGACATGATGAAAACAACGAAATGGTTAATGGTTGCCGGTGTGGCCCTCCTGGCTGCAGCTTCAGGGGCAATTGAAATTACTCCCGTGGGAACGGATTTACGCTTCGCTGTTGCCAGTATTGTTTTAATTTTTGCGCTGCTGGTAATCAAGAGTCTGCCGCCAATACCTACGGGCCTGGC
>PXBM01000177.1 GCA_003566935.1 Syntrophomonadaceae bacterium
GCATGAAAACCAGGCCGAAAAAGCCAAGTAGTTTATTATATGACCAAAATATAATTGAAAACATAACCAGGAAAAAACCTTCACTGCCAAGGATAGTGACGGCCCTGAAGAAATATAGCACAACTGGATTGGTAATAGTAAAAGAAACGAGGGCATATGTTGACCGGGTATCACGTAAGGGGTCCCAAAAAAGCATTAAAGTAGTAGCTATTATGATGATAGCTATACTAAAAATGATTCGCATTGTCTTTTCTGTATTAATATTTTCAGAAAAAAACTTGCCTGTTAGAGGCACTAAGTCCATGCTTAGAAATCTCCTGCCTGCACCTGCCTGACCCAGTCAGCCAGGTCACTGATAGTTACTATTTCCAGCGCTTCCGCCTGTTCCCGAATCATCATTACTGTATAGGTTTTATTTAATGGAGCATAATCAAGCCAGACCAGATCATGTTCTATATCTTTCTCTGAAATCAGGTCATAAACCAGCTCAGGATCAGTTATTACGTCTTCCTGGTCATAGATGGTATTCCAGGCAACACCGGTATACTCCCAGTAAAGGTCTATGGTGCCAATCAAAAGGGCCGAACGGATATTATCAGTGCCGGCTATCTGCTCCATATCCACCACGGGCACCCCGGCATTTTCCAGAACTAACAAGGTAATGTGCCTTAAAATATGCTGCTCGGGAAATTCTTTCGAACTTACCTTCACGGGTGCTACCGCATAAGGTTCCGGTGCTGATTCAGCAATCAGTTCATTATCCAGGAGCCATTCTTTCGCCACATCGGCAGGTTTTTTTTCTTCAATATCAACAAGGTAGTTCAAGTGAGTCATTGTAATATTATCCAACAGGGGTGCCACTTGTTCTAAAAGAGGCTCAATCTCCGGGTAGATTTCCAATACTTCGGACCGAATTACCGGTGCAGGATTACGGGCAGGAAAGGCATTTTGATCATCCTCCAGTTTAATCAGTCCTATTTCTTCTATCTTTCCATCTGTGGCATAACCAATTGCCGCATCAACATCTCCGCTGCGCAGAGCTTCGTGGGTCAAGCCAATAGCCATCTCATAGATCAGGTCAAACTGAAAATTATAAGTTTCTTCCAGGCTGTTCAGCCCTTCCGGTTCATGGATGAATTCAGGGCTGGCCGCCAGTTTAACTTCCCTAATTAGCACGTCATTTTCTTCAGCAGGGCAGCCGATTACCACTACGGCCAGGAGCACCGCTGTTAAAACCAATAAATGAAACTGTTTTCCCTGTTTAATCATTAAAACCATCCTCCAGGGCAGTCAGACTTTCTATCTTTTCAGAGACATTTATCAGATCATTCTTATACCGTAAAGCGTTAAAAACCCGGCCAGGAAAAGGGGTGGCGCATCCCAGGTATGGGGCGAGACGGCTTCCACCAGGGTCATTATAACCGGCACGGCAATTAAAGCAACTATAAACTGGTTAGGAGTGAAATAGCTGTAATATGCGGCTATTACAATTAGACTGGTTAAAAATACTATAGAGCTGCCTTCCAGCGTTCTATAGTATTCCCGCCTGGTAAATAAAGCCGGAGTACGGTATCTGTGTTTGCCAAAACGCACACCTACCGGTTCAGCCAGTCCATCACCTATACCGTAAATCAAAATCGGAATTATGGCAAGGTCCAAATACCCTACGTGGGCAAATAGAGCACTCATCGGGATCAGGACACAGTATCCAGCTGCTGTCTGTGTTACAAGCCATAACAGGGTATAGGGCCGGTCTTCCGGCCGGTCAAAAGAGCGAAACATCACTTTAATAAAGGGCACCCTGTCCCTGATTGGCTTAATGTAGAACATAAACTTGGCTACTGCCAAAAATGCCCCTATAATAAAAAGACCGAGCGCTTCTTCATGAACATAACCGCGATTTAAAAATATCGGTACAAAAAAAAGCAAGAAGTGGTTTATCTTCCGGGTGTAATTTACTTTGACATTTTTATGAATGACTAGAAGTCCGGTAATATACTGTGTTCCGACTAAAACCATGATATTTATGCTTTGAGAAAATAGAAATACAGGATCAAATATTTTTTCCATTTTTCACCTTTCACACCTGAGGTAACCATTGATCATGGGAAATTATCACCTATTGTAACATATTCGCCCACTTTCTGCTTATTTCTGCCCATTTTTATTGAGCATCCGGCAGGAGTTTGGCTTATAATGGCTAATAAGTAATGTTATCAAAATTGCAGGGAGGACTCATCAGATGGCAGTAATGTACTACGACCAGGATGCAGATTTAAACATCCTGAAAAACAAAAAAATTGCCGTATTAGGCTACGGCAGCCAGGGACATTCCCAGGCCCAGAATCTCAAGGATAGTGGACTTGATGTAATTGTCGGATTGCACGCAGAAAGCAAAAGCAGGGACAAGGTTAAAAAAGATGGACTGGATGTAGCTACTGTAAGTGACGCAGCCAAGGAAGCTGATCTAATTCAAATCCTGATTGGCGACAATTACCAGGCTTCTGTTTACAGGGAATCAGTTTTACCCCATCTTTCTGAGGGCAAGACCTTGGTAGTATCACACGGGTTTAATATTATTTACAACCAGGTTGTACCGCCGGAAAATGTTGACGTTTTTATGGTTGCCCCAAAAAGTCCCGGCCACCTTTTAAGGAGGCTATACAAAGAAGGCGCCGGCGTACCGGCCCTGATGGCAGTCCACCAGGATTACACCGGGAAAGCCAAGCAGCTGGCCCTGGCTTACGCCAAGGGGATTGGCTGCACCCGTTCGGGAGTAATAGAAACATCTTTCCAGGAAGAAA
>PXBM01000103.1 GCA_003566935.1 Syntrophomonadaceae bacterium
GAGAGGACTGGATTCGAACCAGTGAAGGCGCTGCCAGCAGATTTACAGTCTGCCCCCTTTGGCCAACTTGGGTACCTCTCCACAACTTTTAATGGAGCCGACGAAGGGACTCGAACCCCCAACCTGCTGATTACAAATCAGCTGCTCTTCCATTGAGCTACGTCGGCTAAACGACTTGTTCTCAAAGCAGTTTATAGTATAGCGTATTTAATTATAAACGTCAACATCTTAAGAGCAGGAATTTTGCTTTTATATAAAGAAAATACCAGTTATAAATACGTTACAATTGGAGGATAGCAAATGCCAGAAATAAAAGTCGCAATTATCGGTGGAACCGGTGTTTATAACCAGTCATTGCTCAGCGATGCCCTTGAGATTTTAGTTGATACACCTTATGGTTCTGTCAGCATGATGGAATGTGACTACAAGGAACTAAAGGTATATTTCCTGGCCCGCCATGGTGGCGGTCATTCGGTTCCCCCGCATAAAGTAAATTATAAAGCGAACATAGCTGCTTTAAAAAAGGTGGGTGTTGAGACAGTAATTAGCACGGCAGCTGTAGGCAGCCTGAACGAAACAATGCCTCCGGGCAGCATGGTAGTAATAGATCAATTTATTGATCTGACTAAACAGCGTTCGCTAACCTTTTTTGAAGGCGATAGAGGCCTCGTAGTGCACACTGATTTTACTGATCCATACTGCCCGGAAGTGAGAAAGACAATCTTAACGGCAGGCAGTAAAATAAAACAGGACCTGGTAGACGGTGGCTGCTATGTTTGCACGGAAGGACCAAGATTCGAAACTCCCGCTGAAATCAAAATGATGAAGCAGTGGGGCGGCGATCTGGTCGGTATGACTAATGTTCCTGAAGTTGTGCTGGCCCGTGAAGCCGGCCTGTGTTATTCAACCATCGCCCTTTCAACTAATTATGCCGCCGGAATATCCGGAGAACCGCTAACACACCGGGAAGTCCTGGAAATCATGGACCAGGTCAAACCGGATTTAGATCAGTTACTTACCGCTTCCCTGGAACATATAAAATCTGAACCTAAGTGCAGCTGTAAAGAAGCCGGTCAGTACTGGCCAAAAGGGAGCTGATCAGTTTTGAATAAAAATAGTTTACCAACTTTATACTGGGATAATAATTGCCTTTATCTGCTTGACCAGCGATATCTGCCGGAAAAAACAGAGTACCGCTGCTGCAAGTCTTATCAAGATGCGGTCGACTCGATCAGGGAAATGTCGGTCCGGGGTGCCCCGGCAATCGGCATTACAGCTGCATATGGAATGGCTGCTGCAGCATATGAAGCTGTCGCAAATAACTATAACCCTGCAGAAATGAAAGATATTCTGCAGCAGGCTGCAAATACACTGATAAAAGCAAGGCCAACAGCAGTAAACCTGTTTTGGGCGGTCAGAAGAATAGAAAATGTTTTTGATCAAATGCAGGATGCTCACCAGGAAGAAATATTCGAAAGGTTACTGCAGGAAGCAAAAGCTATACATGAAGAGGATATAAACAACAACCGGATGATCGGAGCAAACGGATCTGAGCTGATTCCGCCCAAGGCATCAATTCTCACCCACTGCAATGCAGGGGCACTGGCAACCGGCGGCTACGGAACAGCACTGGGAGTAATCCGCACTGCGGTTGAAGAAGGCAAGGATATTCACGTGTTTATTGATGAAACCAGGCCGCTCCTGCAGGGATCCCGCATTACTGCCTATGAGCTTTATCACGATGATATCTCTGCTACCCTGATCACTGACAGTATGGCCGGCTACCTGATGTCAAGAAAGATGGTGGACCTTGTTGTAGTTGGTGCCGATCGTATCGCTGCCAACGGCGATACAGCAAACAAGATAGGCACCTATACCCTTGCTGTTTTAGCGGACCACCATGAGATACCTTTTTATGTAGCAGCACCCATATCAACTATTGACATTGATGTTGATAGTGGTGACAATATTAAGATAGAGGAACGCTGTGCCACTGAGATTACCCATTTTAGCGGCATGGCTATTGCTCCGGAAGGCATCACCGTGTTTAACCCTGCTTTTGATATAACTCCTGCCAGGCTGATAACCGCCATAATCACAGAACGGGGAGTAGTATGCAAGCCTGAACGGGAAAAGATTGAAAAACTTTTTAACTGAAAGGAAATAACTGAAAAAAATGAAGAAGCACCATATTCTTATTACTAACGATGACGGTATAAATGCCGAAGGAATTCAAACTTTATGCCAGGTAATAGCAGAAGAACATCCTGATATCAGGTTGTCTATTATAGCTCCGGACCGGGAGCGCAGTGCTATCGGACATGCCATAACCATGCATAAACCACTGCGGGTTGAAGAAATTAACCTGGCCATTAATAATGAATTACAGGGATATTCTGTCAACGGAACACCATCTGACTGCGTAAAACTGGCCGTTGAGGCAATCCTTGATACAAAGCCGGACCTGGTTATTTCCGGAATTAACCGCGGCAGCAACCTGGGGACAGATGTGCTTTACTCTGGGACAGTATCGGCTGCCGTGGAAGGGTTAATCCTGGGTATACCCTCTGTTGCTGTCTCCCTGACAGGCAGCGGCGATAATAAAGCGTTCAGATATGCCGGGCAGATAATCAGCAATATGATTCCCCAACTCCTGGCAGGCAGCATTGAAGCAGACACCCTGGTTAATGTAAATGTTCCGGTTAAAGTAGAGCAAATTAAGGGGATAAAGGTGACCTGTCTTGGCACCAGGCGCTATCAGAATGCTTTTGAGAAAAGGACAGACCCGCGTGGC
>PXBM01000262.1 GCA_003566935.1 Syntrophomonadaceae bacterium
CCGCTTCCCACAACGTCACGGGTACCTCCCCTGCGCGATGTCGTCGGCGTAATCCTCCACGACCATGCGGCCGGTCGAGGTGAGCTCGTACCACTCCCGCGACTCGCTGTTGGCGCTTCGCCACGCGTCCGCGATGACACCGTCAGCCGCGGCGGGGTACGAACCACTCGCTAGGCTCGGGTACCCACCCACGCTCGCGACAGTGCTCGGGCTAACGGATGGTCCGGTGCCGCTCGTCACCTCGCTCACGAAACGGGCATCGGCAGTGTCCCTCGGGAGGTTATGGCCGGCGTTGGCGAGCACGTACGCGCGAGCCTCCGCAGCCGTGCGCTCAATCACGCTCGGGGTATCCAAAGGACTCGTCAAACGCCACTCGTCCAACGTGCCGCTGTACGCCGTACCGCCCAACACGCGCGCGCTTTCCCACTGCGGATCAGCGATGTTCTGCGGCATGTTGCGGTCGATGTACTCGTTACCTTCAAGGTACAGCTTCCCCCGCAGCGCGGGATTACTAGCCTGGTTACGGATGAGGATCGCGACCTCACCGCTCGTGAACGGGCCATCGCGCCACGTGTTCCGCCGCGCGTTCAAGGTAGGAGCGTTCGCCTGGTCCGGCGTGTTGGAGCCCACGACGAAGTACATGCCTTGGCGACCGTTGTAGATGTAGTTCCCGTACATGTCGTTCATTGGGCCGTTACGCCAGTACGGGTAGCGTTCCTTCCCGGTCGTCATCAGGTTGTAGATGAGGCTGATGTGGCGTGTGCGGTAGTCGCCGATGAGCAAGCCTTGCTCCGCGGGGCGGAACGCTTCAGCGACGATGCTGTTCTGAAGCGTGACGTTTTGCACGTCACCGAACATGGCCATGACCTGATCGCTGCCCCATGAGAAGCTGCAATGGTCGGCGATGGCGTTGCGGGCGCCGCCCGTGAAGCGGAACGCGTTCTGATTCGACCCGTCACCGTCGCCGGCGCGGGCGCGGAGGTAGCGCAAGATGAGGTTCTCAGCGCTGGTGCGCACCACCGCGTTGCGGGTGTGCGGGAGGGTGGGGCGTACGGCGAGGCCGCCGCCGGGCGCGAGCATGCCGAGGTACGTGACGTCGCCGGCGATGGTGATGGCGTCATTGACGGTGATGATTCCTGCGACGCGGGGTACGACGACGCGCTTGCCGGTCGCTTCCAGCGCGGCGCGGAGGCTACCAGACCCGGTGTCGTTGAGGTTGTCGACGAACATGATGGCGGTGCTGCCGCTGGTGCCGTTGCCTCGGCCGCCCGTAGCGTTCGCGCCGTAACCCATCGCGCCCTCGAACGCGACGGGGTTGCCGTAGTACGCGTGCGCGAGGTAATCGCTTGGCGAGGGGGGGGGTGGCGGTGGTGGCGTGCCGGGTTCTGGTGGTTCTGGGCTGGTTGGGTTGGCGTTGCGGCTGAGTTTGGCGACGGTGTCGGCGAGCTTCACGATGCTCTCCTCCGTTCTGGTGACGCGTTGTGCGAGCATCGCGATTTGATCGTCGCGATTACGGAGGCGAGTGTCGAGGTCGTCGAGGTGGTTGGCTAGGGTGTCGAGCGCGTCGCGGGCTCCCACGGCGGGGCCTCCAAACGAAAGCCCCGCGGGAGGGCGGGGCGGTGGTGCATACTGCGGTCATGAGAATCGTCATCCAGCTCTCGGCCGATGTCCGCTAGTCGCTCCTCGTACGTCACGCGGGCCTCCAATGAGAGCGGCCCGCACGATGGCGGGCCGCAAGATCCAACTGAGGGTGGGTGGCTACTGCACGAAGTACCGCTTCTCTACTGGTGGTGGTGCCTCCAGTCGTTCCTGATGGCCGCGAGCGCCAGGGCTGTGAAGGCCCACGTGTGACCGTGCCCGACCGCCACCCAGTACAGGATGGCGAGGGCGGCTAGGAGCGCGTGCTTCACGATGTCTCGCTCGGTAGCGTGTCTGGCGCCCACCACACGAACTGCATCATGTCGAGGTAACTCAGTCGCGCGCCTGATGCAAACCCACCGAGGTAGGAGTCGCTCTCGACCGCGAGTGGGCTCGTGATGCGCGCCCGCACGATCACTGGCCGCTCGAACGGCAGCACGCGCGTTTCGAGCGTGACAGGTAATGGCGCGCTCATGCTCTAGCCCAACTCCATTTGATGCTCCAGCGGAGCGTGTGCGTATCTTCTTTGGTGAAGTCGTGATCGTTCTTGAACGCGACGATGAAGCCTCCACCCACGAAGTTCACGCCGTCGTAAGTGGTTGACATTCGAGTACCCCACCCGGTCCAGGCGAAGTTGCCTCGCGCGGCAACGACGGTCATGTTCCACACGCGCTCATGCGAACCAGCCGAATACTCGTCGCGAGAAAACACGACGCCCCCAGGCCACGTCGAGCTTAGGACCTGCGAGTACCCGCTCGGGACACCCCCCAGAAACGAGCCGCTGGTAATGTCGGGATTCGCGGCGGTCGAAACCAATATCTGAGCGCTCGTGCCGAAACCATCCAAGTGCGCGAGCATTCTCAAGGCTGGCGCGAAGGACCGCCCGTTCTCGGTCGCGGTGCCGCTCGATGATCGCACAGACCACCACCGCGCGTCATAATCAATGGTGTCCGTGCCCACCAAGTTGTCGCTGATGTCGTACGACTCGACATCGAACGAGCCCGACTGGAGGCTCAAGTCGAGAGTGATGTCGTACGTGTGATCGATCCTCAGTGACCGCCCAGCAGGAACGGGAATCGTGATCGGCGTCCCGCCGCCATCCCGGAACAACTCCCGCACG
>PXBM01000137.1 GCA_003566935.1 Syntrophomonadaceae bacterium
AACATAGACGTGTTTACCCGCCTTTAATGCCATAATAGCAGCCGGGGTGTGCCAGAAATTAGGCGCACCAATAACAAGAGCGTCGATATCGGGATCGTCAAGTGATTCTCTAAAATCTGTACCGTATGAAGGCTTTCTTTTCTGCCTTTTGGCAACGCCATCCGCAGTTTCAGCTAATGGACGGTTATCTACGTCGTACACTGATTTTACCTCTACTCCTTCGGCATCTGCGAAAGTATACGCGAGAGCTCTGGCACGCGCTCTACCTCCCATAACGGCGACAACCACACGCTCATTCGGTGAATCAAAACCGCGCGCGAAGGAAAACGGTCCGGTTAAACTGATTGCTGCCCCGGTCAGTGCCGATGCTTTTATAAATTTGCGTCTTCCGATTAATTTCGTCATGTAACCTCCAAATATGCTCACACATAAGATTTACGGTTTTATTGTATATACAGATGTCACTTGAATTTCATTTTGATCAAATAGTAAATCCCCCGGGGGAGCGCAATAATTACATAAAAAAATACGGAAATTATAAATACTATATGAAATTGTGTTATCAATTCTGACCAACGCCCCTCATGAATGATAATGGCATAAATGTTGACCCCAATTGCACACAAAAGTAGTATGAGCCATAATCGTAACTCTCGTCTCAGTACCGACCTTTTAATGATTATATCGTTCATATTTCGTATCCTTCCGGTAATGTCACTTCATTTCCTGTTTTAATTGCCTTCTCCGCCAGTAAACCCCAGATAGAAGCGTAGTATCCCTCACGTGCTAATTTTTCCGGGATCTTACCTTCCCGTATATGTTTCACAAAGCTTTCAAGGAAAAGCTTCGTTTCATTCATTTTCCATTTATCGCTTATAAAACTATCGAGGTAATCCTGCGGTGCCTGGGGTATCCACGTGGCACCGCCGATAGGTATGACATCAAAAATGCTTTGCTCGATATCTTGAATCAATTTTCGAATTGCAGGAGACCTCGGCCAATCTTCAATAAACTTCTTATTCGACTCAAGCTCCATTGTGCCAAGATTTCCCAGAACCTGAACCTGCATTCCGTTATGCTTGTTACTATCCAAACAATCATACAGCATAAATGTGTCGTTCGGATATTTCAATATGCAGGAGAAATTGTCGAGTATATCCCTCCCATCATTCCAGAAATTGAGACTCCCTTTTCCCACTACGGACACCGGTTGAGTTTGCATTACCCAGTTTGCAACCTGAAAATGGTGCGTCGCGAGTTCCGTGATTAATCCGGCAGAATATTCATCATATAGCCGCCAGTTGATTTTCCGGTCAAGTTCCGGATTTTCTTTTTGGAGTGGATATATGGTACCGGGTTGCCAGTCCTCCCATCCCCACGAATACAGCCATTCAGCAGTGCCGTCCGGCAAGAGGTGTTGCCTCCACATCCAGTTGCGATGCCACCGGGCTTGCAAATGTGTTATCTTCCCTAATTCTCCTTTATGGATTCTCTCTATTCCCTCCAGATACACCGGACTATAGAGCCGTTGGTGACCGATAACAAGAATCTTGCCGGTGTTTATGTGAGCATCATACATTCGTTTAGTGTCTTCAAGCGTTCGTGCCATGGATTTTTCACAATAAACGTGTATCCCTGCCTCCAGTGCATCAATAGTCTGACGAGCGTGTTCATGAAGCGGCGTGGTGATTATAACTCCGTCCAGATCGTCCATTTCGAGCATCTCACGGTAATCAAAAAAAGCTTTTGCCTTACCGCCGGTTAATTCTATAGCACGTTGATAGTGCGGTTCATATGTATCGCAAACCGCTGCTATTTCTACATTTTCGTACTTCTGTATTTCCTGTATATTTAACAGCAATGTGCGTCCGCGATCGCCGACACCGATTACACCGAGACGTACCCGATCCGAAGGGTTTACGCCGGCATAAGCGGGTTTTGTAAATATAGAAAGCCACGGCATCGATGTAGCCGCTATGGAGGAACCTGCAAGCACGGAAATTTGCTCCATAAACTTTCTGCGGTTCATTAAGATAATGTCATTCATTTCGATTTCTCACTGATTAATGATTTATATTATATATGTACCACCATCGGCGGATTTTCATTATACCGAATTTTTACGATATCAATATTTCCAAAACGATCTTTGATTTCCTGAATCTGATTTACCGACATTGTAACGAATGCGGTCGATAAGATCTCCGCTTCAAGCGGCGAAGGTGCCGCCACGCTGATTACCGAAAATTCATCCGCAGGATAGCCCGTAATTGGATTTATGATATTAATTCTTTTGTGCAATGTTCCGTCGTCCCGAACGGTAAAATTACTTGATGTCGACACAGCACCGTCATTCATGGAAAATGTATAGAGCGCCTGACCGGGATTCAGGTAATCATTGATTCCCACCCTCCAGCAATTACCGCCGGGCTGGCTTCCGAGCGTCAAGACGGTACTCTCACCAAAACTAATAAATGCATTCGGGATCGAAAATCTCCGAAGCATATCCATAATCTTCTCTAATGCATACCCTTTGCCGAATCCGCCAAGTTCGATCTCTACCCCCTCATCTTCCAATCCGACAGACGATGTTTCATTACTCAAATGTATTTTTTTCATTCCGACTTTTTTAAAAATATTTTCAATCTCGCCTTCCTTTTTCTTCCCATTATCGTGCCAGTACCGATATAACGGACGCAGTGTTATATCAAAAGCACCATTTGTCCGGTCGGCATACTGTTGACAGATATGCAATA
>PXBM01000068.1 GCA_003566935.1 Syntrophomonadaceae bacterium
CTTATTTATGAACCAAACCGTCACATTAAAACCTGACAGAAGATATTACCTCTGGGCGCCATGTGCCCTGGTCGGCAGGGAACTGAAACCGGAAAAAGATATTTTGCTTGAAATCAGCGGCGGCTGGATAGAATCGTGTCGATCTGTGAGAAAGGATGATCTGCCTGTTGAAATATGCAGGCATCCTTATTTTTATACCCTGGATGAAGATTTAACCTTGCTGCCCGCTTTAATTGATGCCCATGTTCACCTGGCCCTTGATGGCATTGATTTTAACCGGGCCCGGGAGCAGTGGGGTGACAAGGATGCCTGGCAGGCCAGGTTGGATGGCGATATTGAAAAAACACTCTGTTCAGGAATAGCTGCGGTTCGTGATGGCGGGGATGTGCGCAGTTTAAATCTCAGGGTAAAAAAGCAGATTCAAAATGGAAGTTATAAAAAGCTAAAAGTTATTGCGACCAGCCAGGCTCTCAGGGTAAAAGGCGGTTATGGGTCATTCCTGGGTGTTGATTTCGATAAAATCGATTCTATTGCCGGTCTGGTTGAAATGGTAGCGGTGTCCGGAGCAGATCAGCTTAAAGTAGTTGTTTCCGGGGTAGTCAGCTTTTATCAGTACGGTATGGTCAAAGGATCGATCATGCCTGCAAAGGAACTGCGCGTTATCGTTGAAGAGGCCCACAGACACGGGTTAAAAGTTATGGCCCATGCCAGCTCGGCAGGGGCTGTGGAGCGAGCGGCCCGGGCCGGGGTGGACTCTATTGAGCATGGCTATTTCGTTCGCCCCGAAACCTTGCAGCTTATGGCAGATAAACAGGTTGCCTGGATACCAACGATTATTCCCGTAGCAGCTCAAACCAGGCTTCCATTTCGAGAGCTGGGGACCCCGGAAGAAATTGAAATAATCACCAGGACTTACGAAGAGCAGATTGGAAAGCTTAAACTGGCTCTTGAACTTGGGGTGCCCCTCGGTGTGGGTACAGATGCCGGGGCGGCCGGGGTCAGGCATGGAACCGCCCTGCTTGAAGAAATGCTTCTTTATGCCCGGGGCGAATTAAGCAGCGGGGAAATTTTACAGGCAGCCACCGGTACAAATTCCAGAATTATTGGTCTGGAAAAAGATTTCGGAGCCCTGCTACCCGGCTTAAAAGCATCTTTTATCGCTGTAAAGGGAAACCCTCTCGAAGATCTTAACGCTATCAAAGCGCTCCACACTCACTTCATCTCTGAATAGCATGTATCTAATTTGCGCACAATATAATAATTAATTAGGACTCTGAGCTTTTCCTAACTAGTTAATTGCTGTCCGGCACTTCCTGTTTTATAGCGGCAGAATCATCCGGTTCCTGGTATTCCTGCGGCGCGGGCGCAAAACGGTTGGTACCCCATACCCCGGCTAATATGATCGCAGTACCGACTATTTGGTACCAGAAAAAGTTGTCCCCCCGAAAGATGACACCGCCGGCGATGGCAACAACAGTCACCATGTTGGCGAATACGGCGGCCTGGGCGGCGGTAACCTTGCTTAAAACAAAGTTATACATAAAAAAGGCGGCAACGGAAGAAATAACGCCCAGGTAAAATATGGTCGGCCAGATGTAGCTTAATGGTGCCAGGTAGCTTTCAAGGTTGCCAGCGGTCACATGCTGCCCGATTGAGATAGAGTTAAACACTATTGCTCCCACAACCATCATAATCCAGGTAATGTGAAGCGGCTTGAAATTTACGGAAGCCTTCCGTGAAGCAATGTTAAAACAGGCGGCGGCGATTACGGCGCCCAGCAGGGCAACAGTACCCAAGGGGTTAACCCCGGCTATAGACTGACTGTCCATGTAGATGATAAAAATTACCCCTAGGACAGAGGCTATGATAAAAACAGCCTGCAGGTGACTTGGGTACTCCTTCAGGATAAAAGCGGCAAGGATAGCCACCACAATGGGAATAATGGCAATCATCATGCCCGAGTAAGATGCGCTGGTCAGCAGAACGCCGTGAGTTTCAGTGGCAAAGTATAAAAAAGGCTGAAAAAAGGTCAGCGGAAGCAGGCTTAAATAGTCACGCGGAGCCACCTTGATTTTTATTACCCCTGCCACTCTTAAAACAGCCATGGCAGCCAGGGCTGCAGCAAACCTGAGCCCAAGCAGATGAAAGGGAGCCATCGTATCAAGGGCTCCACTGGTAAACATGAAGGACATGCCCCAGGTCAGGGCAACACCTACTCCTGCCAGGTACGGTAAGTATTTAATCATTTAAACCCCTCATTTTTAAGCTAATCATTACTATACAACATAATTTCAGGTTGGAAAAGAGAAAAAATATTTTTTATCCGATAGTCCGGACTATTGCTTATTGCCTCCAGTTTAGGATAATATAATTTTAACTTAATATCCATCAAAGGGTGCTGATAGTGCTGTTGGAACAATACCTTGTATTTGCGGTTTTGGTTGTTGTTTTACTGCTCTTTGCCTGGGGCCGTTGGCGCTATGATCTTGTGGCCATGGTAGCCCTGCTTTTTCTAACCCTTACCGGTATTGTCCCTACCGGAGATACATTTACCGGGTTCAGCCACCCTGCGGTGATCACTGTAGCTGCAGTGCTGGTTTTAAGCAGGGCCTTGATGAATGCCGGGATCGTTGATTCTATTGTCAGGATGATGGCCCGGATCAATCAGCACTTTTTGGTTCAACTGGCAACCCTGGTCACTGCGGTTACGGTCTGTTCTGCTTTTATGAACAATATCGGAGCC
>PXBM01000256.1 GCA_003566935.1 Syntrophomonadaceae bacterium
AGCCATGGACCGCCGCAACCTTTTCAGCCAGGTTTTTAAGCCTGAGCATCGGATCTTCCTTGTCGCTGTCGGCATACAGGGTTCTAATTGAACCTTCCAGGGTAACCGTGTCGGGAATAATGTTAGCCTTGGTGCCACCTTTAATCATTCCGAACATAATTACCGTGGGCTTGGATAAGCTTATTTCACGGGTCTGAATACGCTGCGCCGCCTGTACTAGATCTGCAGCGGCGATGATCGGGTCTACCGCCGCTTCCGGATACCCGGTATGCCCCCCGACCCCCTTGAGAATAATTTTAAAAATATCCAGCCCGCCCATTACCGCACCTTCACATATGCCAAGCTTGCCGGAAGGAAGCGGAGTCCAGAGATGAAGCCCCATTACCGCGTCTACGGCCGGATTATCCAGTACTCCTTCTTCAATCATATGCAGTGCGCCGGCATTCTCTTCGTTAGGTTGGAAAACCAGCTTGATACTACCAGAAAGTTGATCTTTCATTTCATTAAGGATCTTAGCAGCCCCAAGCAGGATTGCGGTATGAGCATCATGCCCGCAGGCATGCATCACACCCTGGTTGGTTGAACAATAAGAAACATCGTTGGCTTCTTCGACAGGAAGGGCATCGAGATCTGCTCTGAGCATAAGAACGGGCCCGGAAGAGTCGCCTTCAATAACTCCGACCACTCCTGTACCGGCAACCCGTTCTGTTTTAATACCCTGATTTTGCAAATATTCTTCTACCAGTCCTGCAGTGCGGTGTTCTTCGAAGCCAAGCTCGGGGTGGGCATGGATATCCCTGCGGATAGCTACAATCTCATCAGTTATTGAGGCAACTGCCTCTTTAATATTATCCATATTCATTTTTACCTTTCACAGTCTGCGAATATAAGCAATTCGAGCGAATTAGTTCAAATTTTTTCTGCTTTTGTTCCCATCGCCTAGACACTAGAAAAAAATGGATTTTCCTGTTGTGGTTTTTTTCTATTCTATAACGATTCTAAATATCCTGCCGGATCCGGAAAATAATTTCAATATTAAATACTTAGTTCCTATATTAAGAACTATTATAACCTAAATAAAAGCATTTACTCCTGGATTAGGAATAAATGCTTTGATTTTACACCACTTTGTACCTGCTCAAGTTGCTTTACTTTTTTCGCTTATCATCGCAATAAAATCAGGACCAGGACAAAACAGCTATAATTTTTCTTCTTCCGACAGTTTAGCGGCCATTAGATGAACCAAAGAAGTTTGACAGTTGATCACAGGACCTCTTCAGGCCTGCCTTGCAGATCATAATTTTGTCAAGATCCATCCTGAACGATGGTCCGCTGACACTAAGCGCTGCGATAATTTCATCATTAAAGTTATAGACCGGCATAGCAATGCAGCTTAAACCTGTAGAGAGCTCTTCATCGTCAACTGCATAGCCGGTCTGGCGAACCTGTTCAAGCTGTTCTTTTAGATGTTCGAGGTTTTCCACCGTGTTCTCTGTAAATTTTTCGAAGCTGACATTGGCAAATATCTTCTCGAGCTCTTCCTCCCCGAGATCTGAGAGCAAGACTTTGCCCAGAGCTGTCGCATGCAGTGGTTCGTGCTCTCCAAGGTAAGGGCCCGCCTTAAATAAGACCCGTTGAGGATCAACCTTGGCTATGATTGCCACTTTATTATATATCCTGATCCCCAGGTTTACAGTCTCTTCGTATTTATCGCAAAGCTCCCAGAGAACTTTTAAATCAAGGTTATTGAGATTGCGCTGCCGGGGCACTACACTGCCCACCTCGAAAAATTTCCATCCCAGGCGATACTTCCTGTTATCCGTTGATTGCTCTACATAACCGTAAGCTACCAGGGTATTTAAAATACGGTGAACGGTACTTTTGCCCAGTCCCAGCTTATCACTCAAGTCTTTCAGCCTAACCCCATCAAATGGGCCTTCCTTCAGGATACTGACTACATCCAGGGCTTTTTCCAAAGTTTGAACGGGGTATTTGATACTATTGTTCTTTTTCACTTCCAAATAAAAACACCTCTCTATCAAAAGGTGGAAGATGCAACATTATTGCTTTTTAACCAGCAGTTATCAGCCTGACATTACTCTCTTTCTATCATACTTACTATTTTTATTCAAGCATTAGCGACTGAAGAAACTGCACTCGCTAATCATTTAGTCTTCTTTGATGCAATACATGCTCAATCTATTTAAATGTCTGCCACAAGACAAATACTAACACTTACTTAGTCACTCAACCTGATCAAAGTGATGACTGAATAGTTTATCATTTAGGGCCATTATAGCACAGTTTTATAAAATGATGGATTAAAACTTAATCAAAAACCGTAAGTTGACAATATTGCTCAAGGTATTTAGGATTGAAATATGAAAAAAAATTGTGACATCCTACTCTGTGATCTCGATGCTTTCTTTGCCTCGGTTGAGCAACTGGACAATCCTGACCTCAAGGGCAAGCCAGTCCTGGTCGGGGGTAGTCCGGAAGGACGGGGTGTTGTCTCGACCTGTTCATATGAAGCCAGAAAGTATGGGATCCGGTCAGCCATGCCGATGAAAAAGGCAATAACCCTTTGCCCCCAAGCTGTAATAATCAGAGGCAGGATGTCTCGCTACAAGGAAATCTCTTTACAGGTGCGAAATATCTTTGAACGCTTTACCCCCGACATAGAATTTGTTTCCATTGACGAAGCCTACCTGGCAGTCAAAGCGGGACGCGGTTTTGCAACCG
>PXBM01000216.1 GCA_003566935.1 Syntrophomonadaceae bacterium
AACTGCTTAATATAACTGTTAAGAACAGTTGGGAAGAGTAGAGCCGCCATGGGGCATGATAATAGCTTCAGGAATTTTGCCATGCTTATTTTCTATAAAAGCAATACCTTCTTCCAACGAATCTATAGGGGTAATACCCATTTTCTCTACATCTTCTTTTGGCAAATCAGATATTAACAGAACATCGTTCTCTTCTGCTACAACTGCTGTGTGATACCCCATATGGCCGCCAATTGTATATTCTACCCTTAAAGCCATCTCCCTTTGCTTATTATCAGAATGCCTGCTGAAAACATTAAAGAAGTCGTCACTGCCAATTCCTTCCCGGCTTTCACTAAGCAGGAGAAGGGTACCTCCTTTTTGCAGGGCAAAATGGGCATTGTAAATGGTTTTGTAGGTCTGATAGAAATTAATATCCTTAGGATACCCTCCACAGGATGCTATAACAAGTTCAGCAGGCTCGGTTATGGTAACTCCGAAATGCTCATTTACAAACTCACAGCCTGCCCTGAATGCAGTTACATAATTACCTGCTACAACCTTTGCAATCTGGTGTTTTTCTTCATTAATAACTGTGTTTACAAGAAAAGTAGGGGCAACCAGGCTTGCTCCCTGAACCATGTCATAACTACATGGGTTCTCATCAATACTGCCTGCGCAAACCTCAGGATTAAGGCCCCTGCCTTCTTCCGGGTGAAATGCTAATGAATGGTTTTGCATAATCGTTTCATAAGAAGCAACACCAGGAAGGATGGCTTTTTTGCCTCCACCCCAACCGGCGAGAAAATGGTAAACAATTCCACCGGTTAGAATAACCCGGTCTGCTTCAACCACATTTTTATTAATACTTACCTTGGTGCCATGGGTAGTATACCCCAGTGAAACCATCTCGTCTTTATTCTTTGCGCGATGATCAATAACTTTTACCCTCTCATGTGCTTCTTTACCAACAAGCAGTTCATGTTCTTCAGCTGTTTGTTCGCGGTGATCACCGGTCGCGGAGACAATGATAATATTTTCGTCGGGTATTCCTCCCTGGTTAAGCTCATTTAAAAGCAGAGGAATTAAAACATGATGGCGAACCCAAACACGTGTCATATCCCCCACAATTATGCAAGCACTTTCTCCTTCGTTAACCAGTTCTGACAGTGGGGCTGAATCAATTGGCTTTGCCAGGGCATTAGCAACCAGCTCTTCTTCTGAAGCCGTAACCGGCAGCGGTTTAGCCTCAATTACACTTTTCACTCGACTATCCTCAATAATAAAAGGCAGCGACCTATCACCATATAGTAGATCCATTTTCATTAGATATTACCTCCTTTACAGCACACCATTCATTGTAAGAACCTTTAAACCATGTCGAATATTTTGCCAGGATTTAAGATGTTATTAGGATCCAGAGCCTTCTTTATACTTTTCATAGAGTTTATCTCTGCTTCTCCCAGCACCAGTGGCATAAATTCTTTTCGCTTATGCCCAATGCCGTGTTCACCACTAATTGTCCCGCCTAAATCTTTAACTGCGATGTATAGATCTTTAAGGACAGCGGGGAGAGTTTTCTTCCACTCTTCAAGGCTTTGTTCAGGACTTATTGCTTTAAAAGCTTTTGCAGCATGCCGACGGACTTTCCAAAATTTTTCCTGGTCGGCTGGTCCCTCTGCAACAAAGGCATCAAGAATTACATATTTCTCCGGGCGGAAGAACAACCTCTATGCCGGTAATATATCGGCCTGTTATCTGTATTTAATGGCCCTGCCACCGCCACCATTTTCAAGGGGGAAGTGCAGGCTAGCCTGCACTTCCCCCTTAATTACAAATAATTATTAATACAGCTGTGCCAGGGTTTATTTAGTATTCCCCGGGCAGTGCATTTAGCTCTTCAAGGGTAAATACCGGCCCATCCTTGCAGACATAAACATGTCCAAGGTTACAGCGCCCGCATTTACCGACACCGCATTTCATCCTCATTTCCAGGGTGGTAACTACCTGGTCCGGGGTGAAATTAAGCTTGTCGAGGGCCTGCAGGACAAATTTGATCATAATCGGCGGGCCGCAGGTTACAGCTATCTTGTTTTCCGGGGTAAAGCCAAGGTCTGAGACGTAAGTAGGCACAAAGCCGACATTTTTATCCCAGCCCGGAAACTCTGCATCCACGGTCAGGTGGACATCCGTATCCGGTTCTTCGGCCCAGCTTTCCTGGACCTCACTTTTGCGGATCAGATCGGCCGGGGAGCGGGCCCCGTAGACTATATCTATTTTGCCGTAATCTTCACGGTGGGCAAAGCAGTAGCCGATCAGGGAGCGGAGCGGCGCCAGGCCGATACCACCCCCGATAAAGAGCAGGTCCTTACCTTTCATTTCATCGACAGGGAATCCATTACCGTACGGCCCCCTGATACCGATCTGCTGACCGGGCACAACATTATGCAGAGCATGCGATACTTTACCTACATCCTTAATGCTGAACTCCAGGCATTCCCGGCAGGTAGGTGACGAAGTGATTGAAAATATCGCTTCACCGACCGGCGGGATTGAAAGCATGGCACACTGGCCGGGCATGAAATCGAAAGGCAGCCCGTCTTTACCAACCACGCGCAGGGTTTTAATATCGGGTGTTTCCTCGGTTATATCAAGTATAGTAGCCTGTTGGGGTAAAAGTACATTAACGCTGCTCAACAGCTTCACCTCCAAGTGCCTGGATGGCCTGGACAATATCAAGGTTCACCGGGCAGCTGCGCAAA
>PXBM01000221.1 GCA_003566935.1 Syntrophomonadaceae bacterium
GGATCCAATCTTAATATAGTACGGTTTTAACCTGGCAACAAAACGGTTCCCCAGGTATATAGCCAGGACATGATTTATAAACATAGCTGCCATTGCTCCACCAAAAACGGCTAAAGGGTAATTAAAGCTTGCTGCCAAAAACAAAACCGCCAACTGGGTCTTATCGCCAAACTCAGCCAGAAAGATCATACCCAGGGTTTGGAAGAAACCGTCCCTGCCGCTGCCCTCCGCCGGCTTTTGTTCCCCGCGCAGCCATGTTAAAATGCCTACACCGATAAAAAACAAACCGGCAATAACCGCAACAAGAGTATGTGGTATTACATCGGCAATCAAGTTGCCAACTCCTGCAGCCAAACCGAGCACCAGGGCCATTGCGGTCATGGCTCCTGCTAAAACCTGCAGCGGTGGATAGCGGCAGGCCATGGTCAGGCAAACCAGCTGTGATTTATCACCAAACTCGGCTACAAAGACAGTAAGAAAAGCAGCCACTGCCGCTGCCAACAATAGTCACACCGCCCTAAAACTATATATTATCGTTATTTACCGGCATTTCCATGCCTGCTCTTTATGCTCGCTTCAATTTTCTTAAGAAGGATAGTTAGCTGCTATTGTCTTTTGGTCCAGCCGGTTAGTTTTGCTTTCAGCCTCCTGAAGCGGCCCATTGGATCAGGCTGGCGAACTTCCATATAAACAGGAGAGTCGGGAGCCGGAACCGGGATTAGCCCAAGGTCTGCACTGCGGTGAAGCAGAGAGTAAGAGGATTGAGCATTGAGTTTACTCTGGAAAGACTCTTCCGAGGCTTGATTTACCCGGATAGTTTTCCGGAGTATCACAGAAAAAGGTTTTTGTTCACGCAGGCCATCAAGCAAAACCAGGAAATAGCTATCTTCAATTTTTTCAACCATTTCACGATTATCATCAACCGTATTGCCGTTTACCTTTAATACTAAGTCATCATCTAACAAACCTGCTTCCGCAGCAGGGGAATTGGGTAAAACTTTCATAATCGGAACTCCCTCTTCAGGCATGCGATAACGCGGAGACTTGCTTTCCTCCTGCTTCTTGCCATAAAGGATTAATAGTTCGTGGCCGATAGGAGCAAAAAGTACGCCGGGCAAAACAAGCCATCTCATAAACTCAGATCCAACGGCAACCATCAGCAGAATAATGCTGTATACTGCAAGCCATTTTGCTGAAAATGCAGTTCTCTCCCGAGGCGTTGATGAAAGGGCCATATCGGCATAACCAAGCCCGGCAGCAATTGGAATGACCATATACTGCAAGCTCTGGTTTTCCCCAGGCTGAAGATTAGATTCCAGGATAGGCCACCAGTCCGGCATGTTTACCCCGACAATCTCTGTTTGAGCTACAACTGTTACCAGCAGCGCTACAAGGGGTATCGGCCAGAATCTCTGCAGGGTGAACGCCCCGACAACGTCCCCGCCGGATCTTTTTAAGTAAATCGGGCTGCTGCCCCAGTGTCCGCCAATATATATCAGCAGAGCTTCAATCAAGTGCAGCAGGCCTATTAATACCAGCAGCGCCGGTATATGGATCATAAGCAGAGATTCAAAAATAAAATTTTGTTCAAGGATGGGAAACAGCGGTAACAAAATATATCGCCCGATAAGAACAGCAAGAGCAACAATCCCCCCGGCGTAGGAAAAACAGAGGTAACGGGGATTAAACAAAAGCAACAATATAGCAACCGGCCAGATAAAGTACAGACCGATCTGCTCCAGTGACAGGCCTAAAAAAATAAGAATAGCACTGGCCGCAAAACCGCCCAGAGCCCCGAGAACTACCGATTTTAATATTTGCTTCCCGACCCCACTGATAACACGACCGAACAACTTTTCTTCGGTAGCCGCCACTCTCCTGTACTGCATAAATACCAGGAATAATACAATCCAAAAAATAGGCATGACCAGGGCCAGCATAAAGGTAGTTAAAAAAATCTGCCCTATTTCAAAAAAAGGCTGCATTGATCAGTCAATTCCTCCAATAACATTAAGCAGGCCCTGTTTATTAATTAATTCTTCTGCATAATTTAACTGCTCATCATTTTCACGGGCTATAACATCAATCGCTCTGCGTAGCTCTACCCAGGTCTTATCATCAAATTCTCCGGTTAGTTCAAGTCCGGCCCGGTCCTGAAAACTGCGCAGTGCCAGGGCGGTTTGCCGATCGAAATACCCGGTTACCTCAACCCTCAGGCCAAGCTGTTCAAGCATCAGCTGCAATGTTTCAACATCATCACCGTAGTCTCCCTCTGAGAGGCTGCCGGGATGGAAATAACGGTAATAACGTAAAATATCAGGCATTTCCACCTCAAAGTCCGGTTCAACGCCGTGTTTGTCTATGTCATACCCCGCAGGTGTAAAATATTTGGCTACGGTCATCAGGATAGCGCTATTGCCATCAATATATTCAAGCTGCTGAACGGATGCCTTGCCATAGGTTGTTTTACCAACCAGCACACCGACACCACGGTCCTGGACTGCTCCGGCCAGCAGTTCTGAAGCGCTGGCAGACTCTTCATTGATCAAAACCACTATAGGATAAGGCCGCTCTACTGCACTGGAGAAGTATGTGTTAATTACCTCATCGTCACGTCCTACAAGCCTGACTATCTCACCCTCGGGAATAATTTTTCTGCCTACCTCTACTGCCTGCTCAACAAGCCCGCCCGGATTATTACGCAAATCCAAAATCAAACCTTTACTGAGCCCTTCCTGTTCAATGGCCTCAAACTGCCTGACAAACTCGGCTCCGGTATTACCGTCAAAACTGCTTACTTTAATATATCCAAGCCCATCATCAAGCATCTCACTAAAAACAGTCTCTACCTGGATTTCTGCCCTGCCAACTGTCCTCTCCAGGGGCTCATCAGAGCCCGGACGTTTAATTAAAACTTCAACCGTAGTATCGCTGGGACCTCTCAGCATTTCAACGGCAAGGTTAATACCCTGGCCTGAGAGTTCTTTTCCGTCAGCTTCCAATATGCGATCTCCCGGCTCAAGTCCGCTCCTGTCTGCAGGGGTGCCGGAAAATATTTCAAAAACTACAATATCGCCATCGACTTCTATTATCCTCACACCAATACCGGCATATGACCCCCTGGTATCGGTTAAAAATTCGTCTAGCTCTTCCGGGTCTAGGTACTGAACGTGAGGGTCGCCAATACTATCGACAAGTCCCCGGACAGCTCCTTCTATCAAATCTTCAAACTCAACTGGGTAAAAATATTTCTCCTGGATTGAGTCTATAGCATCTTTAATAAGCCCGGTATCGTAATCATTATCCTGTACAGTGCCATTGTTATGCTGCGGTTCATAACGAATAACCGTAGACGGCACTTCCTCGACCAGTTCAGCGCTATCAGCTCCCCCGGCCAGGTAAAAGGTAGCCAGGTTAGTTCCTATAATCAAGAAAAGAAAGACCAGTAAAAAAATGAAGATATTTTTTCTATTTAAGTTTCCCATAGTTTTCAGCTCCCGGTAAATATAATAACATAAAAATATAGTCCTGTATTCCCTGCATAAAGAGATTTCGGCTATTCCAGTTTTTCCATAGAATAGCCGAATCATCAGTTGTTACAATTAAAATATTAATAGCTGTATCAATTAAAATAATTCATCGGGTTATAGCGATGATCGGGGCCCCCGCTGGGGTACTGCCTGGCCGGAGGCTTATTAAATTCCCGCACTTCAAAATGAAGATGCACACCCGTACTGTAACCGGTTGTCCCGGCCCGGGCTATCCGTTCACCACCGCTAACTACGTCACCTCTTTGAACAAGAAGGGTGCTCATGTGGGCATAAAGAGTTACAGTACCATCACCGTGATCCATCATGATACAATTTCCGTAGCCGCCGTTCCATCCGGAAAAAATAACTTCGCCCGGGGCGGCAGCAAGGATATAGTTAGCCGCTCCTCCATGGGGTGCAATATCAACCCCCCCATGCCAGGCCTGGGCACCACTGAAAGGATCTCTTCGCCACCCATAAGCGGAACTTATCCATGTTGGCGGCTCAATCGGCCAGATCAGATCTCCATCGAGCCCGCTAAACTGGCTGGCAGCTTCGGCAATCAACTGCTGGATCAGGGTATCAAGCTCTTTTGCTTCTTCTTCCAGGTCCCGAATGGCCTGCATATTGAGAGCTATCTCGCCCTCTAGCTCATCAAGAATAGCAACCCGATCATCTGCGGCCCTTGCCAGTTCTGCCTCATTTGCCGCTACCTGGTTGCGCATTCCTACAAGGTTATCCCTCTTCTGGTTAAGCTCATCTCTTCTGGACTGAATTAAATCTCTTTCTTTTTGTATTTCTTCTATCAAACGGATATCATTAGACGCAATTATGCTTAAATTATGAAGACGGGTTAAAAAATCGGGGAAGCTATGCGAATCAAAAAGTACTTCGATATAAGAAATAACACCATGCTGCTGGATAGCCCGCAGCCTCAGCTTAAGCAAATTTTCCTGATAACGCAGCTGCTCCTCGGCTTCCGCCAGCTCTTGCTCAGCATGCTCAATTTCCGCTTCCACATCACTTATTTCACCGGCCAGCCTTTGCTGCTCAATCCGCAGCTCATCTATCCTGTTTTCAAGCTGCTTTAACTCTTCTTTTAGTGCTGCTTCACGGTTTAAGCGCTGTTCAAGCGCACTCTTCTCATCCCGTCTTCTCTTTTCAACATCTTCCAGCTCCTGCTGCCTTTCTTCAATTTCTTCAGTTGTAATGGCCGAAAGAGGCGCAGCAATCAATAAAGTTAAGAAAAGAGACAGGAGCAGAATTATGATCCAAGCATTTCTCCTAACTAACATTTTTTGTCCTCCCTGAAAACTTATTATCTCTCTATACCCTGAGAAAACGTCCCATTGAAAATATACTGCCCAGGATGCCAAGACCTGTCCCCAGGGGAACGAGGTACTTGGCCAGTTCTGAAATAATCTGCTGAACCGGCAACAGGGTCAGAAAAACGAGATTGTTGACCTCCACCCACTCGGCTGAAAACTCATAAATGTAATAAAGTCCAACCAGTGGCAGCACAGCCCCGACAAAACCCATTAGCAGCCCTTCCAAAACGTAGGGCCAGCGAATAAACCAGTTTGTTGCCCCCACGTACTTCATAATCGATATTTCTCTTTTTCGCATCATTACCGTCAGCTTAATGGTGTGCGAAATTAAAAAAACTGCTGTAACAGACAATCCGGCCATTAAAGCCAGGCCAACCATCTGGATAACTCCGGTAACGGCAAAAAGGTTCTCCACGTAACCCTGGCCATAAAAAACATTTGAAACACCCGGGTAAGACTCAAATTCCTCGGCCATTGCAACAACCGCTTCCGGCCTGTTCGTCCTGATTTCATAGGATGCCAGAAGGGGGTTATCAAGGCCGCTATCATACCCTTCCAGTATTTCACCGAGCTGGCGGTGCAGACGGCCCATATGTTCATCACTGGAAAAATACCTTACTTCTGCAATACCGCTGTGCATTGACAGTTTTTGTCCCAGTTCATCAAGGGTTTCCTGATCTGCATTATCATCTATGTATAATACTATTTCAACCTGCTCTTTAACTGTTTCCGTAATATGGCTGATGTTCAGGTTGACAAGCATAAAGAGCCCCAGCATCAGCAGCGTAACCATAACAACCCCAGTTGAAGTAATGCACATCCAGCGGTTACGGTACAGACCTTTAAATGTTTCAGCAATGATGTAGAAAAAACCGCTAATGAACATGGGCATAAATCCCCTTTTGCTCATCGCCGACTAATTTTCCATCTTCCAGGTAAAGCACTCTCTTCTTAAAGCGATCCACGACCTCCCGGTTATGGGTGGCAACCAGCACCGTTGTTCCGCGCAAGTTTATATTGCGCAAAAGGTTCATGATATCCAGCGTTGTTCCCGGATCGAGATTGCCGGTTGGCTCATCAGCAATGATCATTGCCGGCCGGTTGGCAATAGCCCGGGCCAAACCAACTCTCTGCTGCTCTCCACCGGACAGGTCACAAACCCTGGTCCTGGCTTTGTCATGCAGACCAACAAGGCCAAGAACATGGGGAACTCTTTTCCGGATATCGCGGCGGGAAGAACCTGTGACAACCATGGCAAAAGCTACATTATCAAATGCTGTTCTTTCTTCCATCAACCGGAAATCCTGAAAAACCATGCCAATATTGCGGCGCAGATAGGGCAGCCGATGCCTGGGCAGACGCCCCACATCACGGCCGAATATTTTTAAAATCCCGTTCGTTGGCTTAATTTCCCGGATGATAAGTTTTAAAATGGTTGACTTGCCGGCACCGCTGGATCCGACAAAAAAAACAAATTCTCCGCGGTCAATGTAAAAGTTCAGATCTTCAAGGGCATAACGACCGCCCTTTTCATATCTCATGCACAAATTTTTTGCTTCGACCATTCAGCCAGACCTTCCTGTGCATACTTAACATAATATTGTTAATGTTAGTATTTCGACATAATAAAAGCTGATCCTGCCAATAATATTAATCTATTTTTACTTGTTTTGCAAATTTTAGCTGATACCTTTGTAGCGAGCAAATACTGCTATTAATGCTGCTGCATCTTCTTAAACCCTTCTCCGTGTACTTCTGTGGCATTGCCGATTATAACAAAAGCGTCTGGATCTACTTCATGAATGATTGATTTTAGGCGAGCGGTCTGCTGGCGGGTAACCACGCACAAGAGCACTTCCCGGCCTTCACCGGTGTAACCGCCCTGGCCTTCAATCCTGGTAACACCCCGCCCGAGCTCGTAAAGAAGTCTTTTGTTTATATCTGCACCGTTACGAGTAATAATAATTACTGATTTTGACATGCCCAGTCCCTCAAGAATGCCGTCAACTACTTTAATCGAGATAAACAGTGATAGGGCAGCATACATGGCCGGCTCACTGCCAAAAACAAAAACTGCCAGGCACAGCACTATCAGATCTCCCCATAACAGGGCCTGACCGGGTGTTATACCGGTTGTTTTCGCCAGGATCAGTGATAGCAGGGCAGTCCCTCCCGTTGAACTGCGGTAACGAAACACTAGGCCAACCCCAATCCCCATGACCAAGCCACCGTAAACTGCGGCCAACATCAGGTCATCAGTTGCCGATGGCAGAAGGGGATCGGTTATTTCCACCGCCAGGGAAAACATAAATGTACCGAGAAGGCTTTGCACTACTACCCTTGACCCAAGAGTTAAAAACCCGACAATAAAAAGGGGAATGTTAAGAAGAATAATGGTAATGCCAACAGGAACACTCAAGATATGATACAGAAAAACCGCCAGGCCGCTTACTCCCCCAGGCGCCAGCTGGTTGGGGATCATGAACATGTTCATGCCGATGGCCAGGATGAAAGAGCCAACAGTAATGCCGACAAAATCAATTGCAATATGTTTAAAGTCAATTTTTTTTAAATCCGGTTTTTTTAGCTTCATCAATTCTCCTACTTTTTTAAAGGAACTGACCCACGCGCTTTCCAGCTTAAATATGCTTCAATAAAGGGATCCAGCATGCCGTTCATTACCGCATCAACCTGTCCGACTTCCACCCCGGTCCGGTGATCTTTAACCAGGGTAAAGGGATGAAAAGTGTAGGTGCGGATCTGGCTGCCCCAGGCAATCTCCCGCTGCTGGCCGCGCACGGTATTTATTTCGTCCGCCTGCTCCTGCCTGTTTAGCTCAGCCAGACGGGCTGTCAAAACTCGCAGTGCCTGCTGGCGATTACTGTGCTGGGAACGATCATTCTGGCAGGAGACAACAACTCCGGTCGGCAGGTGAGTGATCCGGACTGCCGAATCAGTTTTATTGACATGCTGCCCTCCGGCTCCGCTGGCACGAAAAGTATCAATCTTCAGATCCTCGGTGTTAATGACTACTTCATCATCCTCTTCCACTTCGGGAATCACATCAACAGAGGCAAAAGAAGTGTGGCGCCGTTTTGAAGTGTCGAAGGGAGAGATCCGGATCATCCGGTGAACACCTTTTTCCGCCTGAAGGTAACCATAAGCGGCGTGACCGCGGACAATAATCGTGGCGCTCTTAATGCCGCCTTCGTCATCTGCCAGCAGGTCAACCAGTTCAATCTGGAAGCCTTTCTGCTCACTCCAGCGGTTGTACATACGGAGCAGCATCTCGGCCCAGTCCTGTGATTCAAGCCCTCCGGCTCCCGGGTGCAGAGCCATAATTGCGTTACAGAAATCGTATTTACCGCTGAGCAGGGTTTCATATTCCATTTTATCGAGACGCTTTTTTATATCCTTTAATAGCGGATCGATTTCTTTAGCCGCTTCTTTCTCGTCAAGTTCACCCTCGTCGGCCAGCTCGACAAATACACCTGTTTCTTCAATCAGTTTTTCCAGGTCCTGCAGGGGGCGGATTTTTTCACGCAGGGCACCTTGCTTTTTCATGTACTCCTGGCTGCGCTCATTGTCTTCCCAGAAACCCGGTTCGGCAGTTTTTGCTTCCGCTTCCTGCAATTTTTTCAGGTTTTGATCGTATTCAAAGAGAAGCCCTCATTTCCTTAAACCTGTCCTGCTGTTGGGCCAATTCGGCCCTAAAATCTTTCAACATTAGATCACCTGCTTTTTTTGGAATTCAGTATTCACGATTCAGAACCCCGAATTTATTAACTTTATTGCCCGCAGCACTTTTTGTGCTTTTTACCGCTGCCGCAGGGGCAGGGTTCGTTGCGGCCGACTTTATCCACGGTAACCGGTTCAGCTTTTTGCGGCTGACCCTGCTGCTGTCCTCCGCCACCGCTTTCGCCTGAACCGGCGGACGGGCGTCCCCCACCCAGAGTGGCCATGCGGGGCCGTATTCCAGTTGCTTCACCGGCAACGGTTTCCCTCCTGGGAGCTGCCGTAACCCTGACCTGGAATACTGCCCGAACAACATCACTCTGGATCTGCTGGATCATATCTTCAAACATATCAAAACTCTGACGTTTATATTCAACCAACGGGTTTCTCTGGGCATATGCCTGGGTGTGTATCTCATGACGCAGCTGGTGCATGGCGTCAATGAAAAGCATCCAGTGGCGGTCAACTGTTTTTAACAGGACCACTCTTTCCAGCTCCCGCATTATTTCCGGTTTTATTTCCGCTTCACGTTCTTTATAAAATTCCCTTGCCTCTTCCAGTAAAAGAGCTTTCGCATCGTCTGTTTCACTGTCTACCAGCTGTTCCAATTTCAGGCTGCCGCTGCGAGCACAAAGGCTTTCAGCCCTTTCTAGCAGGGCCCGGGCATTTTCATCATCGAGAAAGCCGACTTCCGCGGTATACTCACGAACCAGGCGATCGACCACTTCCTCGATCATATCCTCGATCGGCGCTTTCATGTTTTCGCCTTCTAAAACCCGGCGGCGCTGTCCGTAAATTACCTCACGCTGGGCATTTAGGACATCGTCGTATTCAAGCAGGTTTTTCCTGATCTCGAAGTTACGTGACTCCACTTTTTTCTGGGCATTTTCAATACCCCTGCTGACCAGGGGGTGATCGATGGGCATATCTTCCTCGATCCCAAAACGCTCCATCAGTGAAGCAATATTTTCACCACCAAAGAGTCGCATCAGGTCATCTTCCAGCGAGACAAAAAACTGTGATGAGCCGGGATCGCCCTGGCGTCCGGAACGGCCTCGCAGCTGGTTATCTATGCGCCGGCTTTCATGCCTTTCGGTGCCGAGAACATGTAATCCGCCCAGGGCAACCACTTCTTCACGCTGCTGTTTTGTCTCCTCAACAGCCCCGTCAATCAACTCATTGTATCGTTTCTGCCAGCGCTCCTGGTCCTGTTCTTCCAGGTAGGCTTCCCTTGCTCCAAATTCATTTTCCAGCTGCTCCTGTACGAGGTACTCGGGGTTGCCGCCCAGGATAATATCTGTTCCACGCCCGGCCATATTGGTTGAAATAGTTACGGCCCCTTTACGGCCGGCCTGGGCAATAATATGGGCCTCGCGGGCGTGATTTACCGCATTTAGTACTTCATGAGCAATATTCTGGCGTTTAAGCACTTTGCTAACCATCTCGGATTTTTCAACAGATACGGTTCCCACCAGGACCGGCTGGCCTCGCTGCTGGCATTCAATAATCTCCTGTACAGCGGCTTTAAACTTGGCCTGCTCTGTTTTATAGATCAGGTCCGTCATCTCTTCCCGGATCAGCGGCTTATTGGTGGGAACAGCAACTGCATCCATCCCGTAAATACTACGGAATTCATCTTCTTCGGTCATTGCTGTACCGGTCATGCCGGAAATTTTATCATACATCCGGAAATAGTTCTGAAAGGTAATCGAAGCAACAGTACGGCTGGCCGCCTGCACTTCAACCCCTTCCTTCGCTTCTATAGCCTGGTGCAGGCCTTCCGAGTAGCGACGGCCCGGCATAAGGCGCCCGGTAAATTCATCGACGATAATCCCCTTGCCGTCCTGGACAACGTAATCGACATCACGCTCATAGAGCGAGTAGGCTCTAATCAGCTGGTCGAAATAATGGCGGTGCTCACCTGCCGTTTCCTGCTCCTGTTGATCCAGGTCATCAATGTCTTCAGCTTGCTCTTTGTCCAGCTTCAGAAGGCTCAGAAGCTGGGGATTAACCCTTTCCAACTCGCGGTAACCTTTATCTTTAATATCGGCCAGCCTGGTGGCTTCGTCAATCATATAGTAAAGCTCTTCATCAAGGTGATTGAGTCTTTTTTCAGTCATCAAGCGCTGCTTGGTTCGCTCAACCAGCTTCTCCACGCCCGGTTCCTTCATAATTTTCATCAGCTTTTTATTTTTAGGCGAGGCCCTGCGGGCTAAAAGCAAATTTTCAGCCGCTTCGTCCCGTTCACCGGCATCAAGCTCTTCGCGGGCCTTGTTTAAGAGTTCGTTAACCAGTTTGCCCTGCTTGCGGATCAGGTGTTCCACTTCATTTTTCCAGCGGCCGTACTCTTCCTTGCTTTCAACTCTGCTGCTAATGATCAGGGGAGTTCGCGCTTCATCAATTAAAATACTATCCACTTCATCGACAATGGCGTAGTGCTTATCCCGCTGGACCATATCCTGTTTATAGATCACCATGTTATCGCGCAGGTAATCAAAACCAAGCTCGTTATTGGTGGCATAGGCAATATCCCGGCCGTACTCTTCACGGCGTTGTGCAGGTTCTAGCCCCTGCACAATCAGGCCGACATTTAAACCAAGATACTCATAAACCGGGCCCATCCAACTGCGGTCACGGCGGGCCAGGTAATCGTTAACAGTAACAATGTGTACGCCCTTACCGGTCAGGGCGTTAAGGTAGGCTGGCAGGGTCGCCACCAGGGTTTTACCTTCGCCGGTTTTCATCTCGGCAATCCGGCCATGATGCAGAACTATTGCCCCCAAAATCTGAACATCGAAAGGCCTCATCCCCGTCATTCGCATGGCCGCTTCCCGGGCCAGGGCAAATGCTTCAGGCAATAAATCATCAAGACTTTCACCCTGCTGAAGGCGTTCCTTAAACTGTTCGGTCTGGGCCGGAAACTGCTCCTCGCTTAAATTAGAAGCCCAGGACTCCAGTCCGTTAACGGTTTCCACTATTTTTTCCAAACGGCGCAGCTCTTTTTCATTTTGGTCGCCGAATAACTTTTGAATAAATGAGGCCATCTGATTACTCCTTTCCCATACGCTCCGGATCAAGTTCACTGCAAAGCGCCCACAAACTGCCCGCTACCAGTGAATGTCCTCCCAGGATTACCGGAATCGGGCATTCAACTGCCGCCCTGGTAAACTCCTTCAACCAGGGGTTTTCAACTTCCTGCCAGAGGCCGAGATCAGAGAGGAACCGATCCCGGTCTGACGGATATTGCTGGTAATGGTAGGTTAAGACCCTACTGTCTATAAAAGCGCAGCGGGCCAGACCGGACAGGTATTCGAAAAACTTTTCAAGCCCGGCATGTTCTATCAAGAGTCCCAGCAGGGATACAACTTCTTTTGCCTCAACCCGTCCCAGTGATTTCATGCCACGTTCCTCGGAAAAAACCCGCAGCCGAAGTTTCAAGACGGCATTGAGACGCCCGATAATTGGCGCTCCAACTCTACCGATCAGGGCAACATCTTCATATTCATCACCAAGTACAGCCTTGGCCTGTTCCAGGGTGCTGTAATCAAGCTGTAAGCTGTCAATGGCTGCTTTTGTCCGCGGCCCGGTAAAAGGCC
>PXBM01000155.1 GCA_003566935.1 Syntrophomonadaceae bacterium
GTTGGACAGGATGATCAGGGCGTTGTACCAGAACAATTGCGGGATCGTGTCCTTGTAATCGGACAGGTTGTCGTCGAAGGCATCCTTGGCCGAGTGTTCGGGGGACTTCAATTCGATGAACACCAGCGGCAGCCCGTTGACGAACCCGATCAGATCCGGGCGCCGCGTATACATCTCGCCCGCGATCCAGAACTGCGAACACAGCAGGAAATCGTTGTTCGCCGGGTTGCGCCAGTCGATCACTTGCACCGCTTCGACGATCTCTTGGTCGTCATCCCCGCGCAACACGACTCGGACGCCCTTCTTGAGCAGGTCGTAGATTTCCCGGTTCGCGGCGGCCGGCGTCATCACGCTGCGGTCCCGGATCAGTTCCTCGATGGCCAGTTCAATCGCATCGGCCGGCAGATCCGGGTTCAGCCGCACCAGCGCCGGCCGCAACCGGTCGACCAACACCACCTCGCCTTTCGACCGGCGACCCAGCGGACTGCGGCCGTGCAGAAACTCGTCGCAACACGCGGCCGTTTGCCAGCCCAGAGCCCCGAACAACTCGATCGACGGTTGTTCGACCAGCGCATTTTCGCCGTGATCCAGCAGCGATTTGTCAAGTTCCGTCGGCATCGTCAGCTCCCGTGTCGATAGGCAGATCGGATACGTCCAGTGTACCGGCAATCAGCCGGGGAAGGAGAAGGTCGCGGGTTTTTTGGAGGTTTCGGTTCCGAGAAACTAAGTTGTGGATGGAACTCACCGAGTCGCGGACGAATTCGTTGAACCGGTCCAGCAAGGGGTCGGGTGGCTCGAATACGGGATACTTCACCAGAACGTCCCAATTGGCCCTCGGCATCTTGGTCCCGTTCGACGTCTTCACCGAATACTCGACAAACTCATCACTCGAAACGCAGGCCAAAACCAGGGGGAAGTGTCTGGCGGTCTTGGGACGGATCACGATGGCATCTGTGGAACAAACACCATCGATCGGCGCAACAGACACTTTGTGGAAATACGGCCGTATCTTTCCGAACAGGATCTCGCCTCGGACGAATCTGTACTTGTTGCTACCGACGTTCTCGGCCAAATCCCATTCTGTCAGCGCTATCGAACGTCGCGGGAGGTGCTCCAATCCGACGTACGGAGTGCCGGGTGCAATCTCATTCGGCCGTACGCCCCGGCGTTCCTGAAGTGCAAGATCTCCAAGGGTGTGTGCCTCCCAACCCTCCGGTATTTTCCCCAGGGCCGAATCCACGAACTTGACGTTTTCGTGACCGGGGAAGCGGAACTCGACGAACCACTCCCGATAGATCCGCCGGGCCATCTCTTCCAAAATCTCGATCCGCCGCCGGTTGTTCTCGATCAAGTCGTCGTAGGCGGAAAGGATGCCGGCGATCTTGCGCTGAGCGTCTACGTGAGGAAGCGGAACAAGTAGACTGCTAAGGATTGCCTGATTGAGATTCGAGATGTTTGTTCCACCACCGAACGCAGAGAGGGTGTCCCGAATCAATCGAGTTCGGAAAACATATGCATAGAATCGGGGGATCACCCTATCAGACACGAGTCTCACGCGAATAGTAAACGCGGAGTGCGTAAGTCGATCAGAGATTGACGGGAGGTAGAGACTCCGACCAATCAACTGGCGGTTCCCGTTCGAACGTACGAACAGTATATCCTCCGGCTGAAGCAGGTCTTCGTTCTTCACGATCCCTTCTGGGTTTATTTCCTCCAGTTCTTCGCATCGGGGAAAAAGACGATCCTGAAAGTCACTCACGCCAACTACCTTGATGCCACGCCCAAAGTTCTTCTTCGTGTAGTTTATGCCGTTCCGAAACTCAGCGACATCGCCAAGTTTGATCAGCGGCCAGTGACCAGCCTGAGTCATCAGATAGCCTCCAGCATTCGCGCCACGTTCTCCGCAATCCGCTCTTCCAACTCCCGGCCTTCCCCGTTCAGCACCTCCAATTCCTCGTTCAGTTCTTCCAGCCGCTCGGTGAAATCGAAATCCTCGACGGCCCCTTTCGCCACTCCGACGTAGCGGCCGGGATTCAGGCTCCAACCTTGCTCCCGGATCTCGTCGATCGTGGCCCGTTTGCACAGACCCGGCACGTCCAGGTACTTGCCCTTGGCGAAATGCTCTTTCAGCATCGCGGCCGAATCGTGGCGGTTCTCGGGCGCGTTGCCCCGGTACAGCCGTACGATGTTGGCCAGGAACTCGATCTGCTGAGGCGTGAAATCGCGATGAGCCCGGTCGATCTGGCGGTAGATATGCCGAGCGTCCAGGAACAACACGTGGTCCCGGTTGCGATGTTTCGGGTCCGTCGCCTTGGCCCGGTCCAGGAACCACAGCGTGCAGGGCAGTGTCACCGTGTAGAAGAAGTTCGAGCCCACGGCAACCATCACGTCCACCGTGCGAGCCTCGATCATCTGCTGGCGGATGTTTTGTTCGGAGCCTCGGGCGTCCGACGCGCTGTTGGCCATCACGAACCCGGCCCGGCCGTGTTCGTTCAGCGCGCTGGCGAAGATCTGAATCCAGAGATAGTTCGCGTTGTCCACGGTCGGCAGCCCGTAGGGGAACCGGGGATCGTCGTTCAGCTTGCTCTTGTCCACCCGGTCCACGTTGAACGGCGGATTGGCCATCACGAAATCGAACTGGCCCGGTTGCCCGCGCTGAGTCACCGAGCGGTGCAGGTCCTCGTAGTACGTGTTGCCTTGCCGGATGTCGCCGCCCAGGTTGTGGACGGCCA
>PXBM01000117.1 GCA_003566935.1 Syntrophomonadaceae bacterium
TCCAGGCCGGGGAAGAATTTAATATAAATTCCCCCCAGCAGCTCTCAAGAATACTTTTTGACAAGCTGCAGCTGCCCGAAATCCGAAAAACAAAAACCGGTCGTTCTACAGATGCAAAAGTCTTAGAAGAGCTATCTTATCACCATGAAATTGCTTCACTGCTGCTGCACTACCGCCAGCTTGCCAAGCTGGAAGGAACATACCTTTCCGGCCTGATCGAGCTGATTGATCAGGAAAACCAGAAATTATATACAACTTTTAACCAGGCGGCAACAGCTACCGGCCGCCTCAGCAGCAGTGACCCCAACCTGCAGAACATTCCTATCCGTCTGGATGAAGGCAGGCGCATCAGGCGGGCATTTATTCCTTCATCAAAAGATAAGATCCTTTTTGCTGCCGACTATTCACAGGTAGAACTGCGGGTCCTGGCCCACCTTTCGAAAGACCCGATCCTGGTAGAAGCCTTTAAAACAGGAGAGGATATCCACCGCCGGACTGCGGCAGAGGTTAACAGTATAACCCTTGATCAGGTTACACCAATGATGCGTGAAAAAGCAAAGGCAGTTAACTTTGGTATTATTTACGGTTCCAGTGACTACGGCCTGGCCCAGAACCTGAAAATACCCCGGGCCGAGGCGAAAACCTATATAGACAACTATTTTGATCGCTACCAGGGTGTCCGGGAATACATGGATAAAATAATAGCCCAGGCTCGCGAGCAGGGCTATGTGACAACCATGTTCAAGCGCAGGCGCTACCTGCCGGAGATCCATTCGTCGAACCACAACACGCGCAGCTTTGCCGAAAGAATGGCTCTAAATACCCCGATCCAGGGTTCTGCTGCCGATATTTTGAAGCTGGCCATGCTGAAGATCGCAAAGATTATCGGAGGAGGCGGCTTTAAAGCTGCTATGCTCCTGCAAATCCATGACGAACTGCTATTTGAAATAGAGGAGTCGGAGCTTAGCTTCTTTGCTCCCATGATTAAACGTGAAATGGAGCAGGCCTGCGAGCTCTCTGTGCCGCTGCAGGTCGACCTGAAACATGGTACCAACTGGGAAGAACTGAAGGAACTGTAGGGGCAGGAGTTACTCTGTGCCCGTTCCGAATTAAAATGTAAGGACACGGTGCAACATGCCCGTTCCGAATTAAAATGTAAGAGCACGACGTGCCGTGCCCGCTTTTCAAAGAATGGAGATGCAAATTGCCCGAACTGCCGGAAGTTGAAACAATCCGCCGCGAACTGGAGCCGCTAATCAGGGGTAAAACTTTTGCCGAACCCCTGCTGCATATGCCTTCTACCATTGCTTATCCATACCCGGAAGAATTTACGGCCGGACTGGAAGGTAGAACTGTAAAAGCCCTGACTCGCCGGGGCAAATATTTATTTATCGAGCTTGACCTGGGTATACTTACCGTCCACCTGCGTATGACCGGTAACCTGCTATTTAGCGAAACAGGCCTGCCCGGTGAAAATCGCTTCCTCAGGGTCACCCTGCCCTTTATTGACGGAACGGCCCTGCACTATTCGGACATGCGCCGTTTTGGTCGCCTCTGGCTGACTGCGGGTCAGCAGGAATTAGAGCAGGTTGTCTTGAAAAAAGTTGGTCCCGATATCCTGAATGAAGTAAGCCTTGAAGATTTTTTGGATCTGCTCGGGAAAAGGCAGAAGGCGAAACTGAAAGCACTGCTGCTTGATCAAAACTTTGTTGCAGGTATGGGTAATATCTACACGGACGAATGCCTGTACCGCTGCAGGCTTCACCCGGAAAGAGCAGCAGGAACCCTTGACCGGGATAAAGGAGAGGAACTTTACCAGGCCATCCAGGATGTTCTTGCAGACGGTATTAGATACGGCGGCACCACATTTCGTGACTACCGCAACGCCAGCGGGGCGCTCGGAGAATTCCAGGCTAAGCTTGGTGTTTACGGTCGAAAAGATGACCTATGTTCCTGTGGAACGCCGATTGAAAAAAAAATTGTAGCCGGGCGGGGCACCTACTACTGCCCCTGTTGCCAAAAATAAATTTACCCCTTAAATAGGATAGAAAGTTTGGTGACATGATGATCATAGGAGTAACCGGGGGGATTGCTTCCGGGAAAAGCACCGTAGCTAAAATGCTTGAAGAGAAGGGGGCACACCTTTTAGATGCTGATAAATTGGCCAGGGAAGCGGTTGAGCCCGACCAGCCGGCCTGGCAGGGCATAGTCGAATGGTTGGGTCAATCAATTCTACTTCCCGACCGCAGCATCGATCGTGAAAAATTGGCTAACCTGGTTTTTAAAGACAAAAAAAAACTGGAAAAATTGAACAAAATAGTCCACCCGCGGGTTGGCAGGCGTTTTGCTGAGCTTTCTAAAGAAATTAAAGCCAACAATCCCGGTGCTATCGTGGTTTATGATATTCCGCTGCTTATAGAGGCTGGCATGCAGAAAACGGTTGATCATATATTGCTGGTCTACGTGCCCCGGGAAATACAGCTTTCCCGCCTGCAGCAGCGAGACGGGCTTAGCCGCAGGGATGCCGAATTACGCCTTAAGTCCCAGATGCCCCTGGAAGAGAAAAGAAAACATGCCCATACAGTTATTGATAACAGTGGTTCAATGACGGAAACAGCCCGCAAGGTGGATCAATTCTGGCAGAAAATTAATCAATAAGGAGGCGGATAAAATGCATAAGGTTACACTAATTAAAGGTGACGGTATTGGTCCGGATATTACAGAA
>PXBM01000144.1 GCA_003566935.1 Syntrophomonadaceae bacterium
GCCTCTCTTCAGGGCGGCTGTTTATAATTTCATCCACGCGGCCCTGTCCGATTACCGAATATACATCTTTTCCCAAACCGGTATCAAGAAACATTTCAGTTATATCTTTTAACCTGCAGGCAGATTTGTTGATATAATACTCGCTGTCACCACTGCGAAATAGGCGCCTGGTAATTGTTACCTCATCATATTCCATATTCAGAAAACTCGAAGCGTTACCAAAAGTAAGCGAAACCTCGGCAAAGTTTAAAGGCTTGCGGACATCACTACCGGAAAATATAATCTCTTCCATTTTTGTTCCACGCAGTGATTTAACACTTTGCTCTCCCAGGGCCCAGCGAACGGCATCAACAAGGTTGCTTTTTCCGCAACCGTTCGGCCCGATTACGGCAGTAATACCCGGGCTAAGACTAAGCTCGGACTTTTCTGCAAAAGACTTAAAGCCAAACAGATCCATTTGTTTTAAATACACGTAAAAACTCCTAAAAAAATTAATTAATACTTGCTATAAGTCAATATAATTTCAATGGATATTCTTTATTCGACCAATATTTTCTAAGGTGTAAGTTTGCTCCAGGCCGCCTTGGCGGCAGCCTGCTCTGCTTCCTTCTTACTACGGCCCCAGCCACTGCCAACCGGTTCTAAAATTAATACTACCTCTGCTAAGAATTCTTTATTATGATCCGGACCACTTTCATCGATAATTCTATAAGAAGGGGTAACTGAAAAACGTGCCTGAGAAAACTCCTGCAGTAAAGTTTTATAGTCGCGACGTAAAACTCCTTCCTGCAGTTCCTGTAAAATTGGTTTATATAATGCCAAAACATAGTTTCTGCAATCTTCCAGGCCCCGATCCAGGTAAAGCGCACCAATTAAGGCTTCAACAGAATCACCCAGCAGAGATGGCCGGGTATTGCCTCCACCCATCACTTCGCCTTTACCTAACAGAAGATATTGGCCAAGATTAAATTCAAATGCCAGGCGCGCTAATGATGCTTCGCAAACCAGGTCTGCGCGGAGTTTTGTAAGCTTACCTTCAGACAGATGCGGATAAGTTTCATATAAGTAATCACTGATAATCAGTTCTAAAACAGCATCGCCCAAAAATTCAAGTCTTTCATTATGACTTTTCCGATGACCCTTTTCATGGGCATAAGAACTGTGAGTTAGTGCCTGTTCATAAAGTTTGAAGTTGTTGATTTCCCAACCTAACGCAGATAAAAAGTTCTTTATTCGTTCAGACCAGTCCATAAATGTTCTCCATTTGCTTTTTAAGGCCGATATCTCTTTATCGCCAGGGTGGCATTGGTTCCACCAAATCCGAATGAGTTAGATATTGCTATGTTAACAGTACTTTCCCTGGCCTCATTGGGAACATAGTCAAGATCACATTCCGGATCAGGGTAATCATAATTAATTGTGGGATGAATAAGCTGGTTTTCCATGATTAAAAGAGTGGCAATAAGTTCAATGGCACCGGCTGCACCGAGTAAATGGCCGGTCATTGATTTAGTTGAACTGACCGCCAGCTTGTAAGCATGATCACCGAAGACCTTCTTTATAGCCATGGTCTCAATTTTATCGTTAAATTCAGTGGAAGTTCCGTGTGCATTAATGTAGCCTACTTCGCCGGGGCTGATGCCTGCGCTTTTTAGAGCTCTTTCCATGCACAGGCAAGCTCCTTTTCCATCGGGGTCGGGAGCGGTCATATGATATGCATCACCGGACATACCATAACCTACAACTTCACCATAAATGGTTGCTCCCCGGGCCAGGGCATGGTCCAGGGTTTCCATAGTCACAACACCTGCACCTTCTCCCATGACAAAACCATCACGCTTCAAGTCAAAAGGACGTGAGGCCTTTTCGGGTTCTTCATTATTGATAGAAAGAGCACGTGCAGAGGAGAAACCAGAAAATGCAAGGTGGCTGATAGCAGCCTCAGCTCCCCCAGCCAGCATTACTTCGGCATCACCACGTTTAATGATATGCCAGGCATCTCCCACAGCATGGGTTGATGAGGCACAGGCAGTTACTACAGTAGTATTCGGCCCCCTGATGCCGAGGAGTATTGATATATATCCGGATGCCATATTGGCAATCAGTGCCGGTACTAAAAAAGGGCTGACCCGGCGCGGTCCTTTCTCGGCTAATACCTTCAGCTGTTCCTCAATCGTCTGAATTCCACCGATTCCGGAGCCAACCATAACTCCAACTTCATTTTTATCCAGATCGATTTTATCTAAACCTGAATCAGACCAGGCTTTCAAGGCTGCCGCAACACCAAGCTGGGTAAAGCGATCGACACGCTTTGCTTCTTTCTTTTCCATATAGATAGAAGGATCAAAGTCCTTAATTTCTCCCGCAATACGGCAGGGATACTGACTTACATCAAAGCTCTCCACATCTGAAATACCGCTTTTACCATTTATAATACTATTCCAAAATGTAGATTTATCTGAACCAACAGGTGATTCCAGCCCGATTCCCGTAATTACTACTCTGTGCACAACTTCACCTCTAAGAAAAAACTATACTTTCGACTCAATGTATTTAACCACATCACCAACTGTATTAATGTTTTCTATTTCCTGATCAGATATTTCCAGGTCAAACTCTTCTTCCAGGGCCATAACCAGTTCTACAATATCAAGTGAATCTGCATCAATATCTTCGAAAGTCGTTTCCATTGTAAGCTTGTCGACAGCAACTTCAA